>NZ_JBNHEQ010000230.1:0-74395 GCF_050016015.1 Dapis hubbardiae BLCC-M172 | reverse complement strand
ACTTTTAACTAATGAATCCCTTACTTAATATTGAAAATCTACGAGTAGCTTATCCTGAAAAACGTGGAAAATCTCATTGGGCAGTAAATAATGTTTCTCTAAAACTTCAACCTGGAGAAAAATTAGGATTAGTGGGAGAATCTGGATGCGGTAAATCTACCCTCGGACGTGCTGCTATGAGATTATTACCCCAGTCGGTACAAGTTGAGGGGTCTGTTACCTTCGGGGAAAAATCCGTGTTTGGGATGAACCCCTCTCAACTCAGAAAATTTCGTGGTGAAGCAGTAGCATTAGTTTTCCAAGACCCGATGACTCGCCTCGACCCATTAATGACTATTGGGGATCATTGTATAGAAACTATTAAAGCACACCAACCCTATCTATCTAAATCTCAGGCAGAAAAAAAATCTATAGAGACTCTCGAAACTGTTAATATTCCTGCTAGTCGTTGGTCTCAATATCCCCATGAATTTAGTGGGGGAATGCGACAAAGGGTGGCGATCGCTCTAGCACTTTTACTTGACCCGAAATTGATAGTTGCTGACGAACCTACTACCAGCTTGGATGTAACTATAGCATCTCAAATTTTGCAGGAGTTAACTAGACTTTGCCAAGAACGTCAGACTTCTTTATTATTAATTTCCCATGATTTGGCAATGGTGGGAGAATATTGTGACCGTATTGCTGTGATGTATGGAGGTGAAATAGTAGAAAAAGGCTCTATTGAAAAAATTCTTCACAACCCCCAACATAAATATACCAAATCTCTGTTTGAAGCTGCTTTACATATTCAAGTTGTTGAATCTAATTCTCCTCAAATTCAACCAGAAAATTCTGAAGAAATAAGAGTTGCCAAAACAGCTAAACCTATTTTACAAATCAAAGATTTAGTTAAACATTACAGCTTAGAAAGTAATTTTATAGAGCAGTTATTTTTTTCTGGCAAAAGCAAACTTATTAAAGCAGTTGATGGAGTTAACTTAAATCTTTATTCAGGAGAAATATTAGGATTAGTCGGAGAATCTGGTTGTGGTAAAAGTACCTTATCTCGAACTATTTTACAATTAATTAAATCTACTTCTGGTTCAGTCGAATTTCAAGATACAGATTTAACAATTCTTTCCCACTCCGCCTTACAACCTTACCGTCGCGAAATGCAAATGATATTTCAAGACCCCCTCGCTTGTCTCAACCCCATGATGACTGTTAACCAGATAATAGCTGACCCCCTATTTATCCATAATTTAGCTAGCACGGAAAAAGCTAAAATTCAAGTTGAGGAAATGCTAGAAAAAGTAGGTTTGACTCCAGTAGCAGAATATGGTAATCGATATCCTTCCGAATTATCTGGAGGGCAACAACAAAGAGTTGCTATTGCCAGAGCATTAATTACTAATCCAAAACTTGTCATTTGTGATGAACCTGTAAGTATGTTAGACGCCACTATTCAAACTCAAGTTTTAGACTTAATGTTGGAGTTGAAAAAAGAATTAAATTTAACTTATTTATTTATTACCCATGACTTGTGGGTAGCTAGATTTATTTGTGACAGAATTGCTGTTATGAATAGTGGCAAAATTGTTGAGCAAGGGAAGACAGAAGAGATATTTAATTCTCCGCAGCATTCTTATACTCAAACATTGTTAAATGCTGCGCCACTATTGCAGAAGGAAGAAGGAAGAAGGAAGAAGTAAGAAGTAAGCAAGGAAGAAGTAGCTAGCTTATCCGATCAGAATAAACTATTTTTTTTTTAGTTTGGTAACATAAGCATCTTGCTTGTTGCAGTTTAGAAGCTTGTGTTGTAAATATAATCAAATATTATACTACTACGTTTTACACTATAAAATTTTATATTACTTTTTAAGTTGAGCTTACACTCTTAATTATGATTCTTGTACGGGTAATTTATGAACTTATTCTACTGGCTTATTAGTTGAAAACTAGCCCTTAATTTTCAAGTGTAATGGCTGCACAAAATAATGAAAAAGCATCAAAAACAGGAATTGACAATAAAGGCAGCTTGAACAATTATGGAACACTTACTGGTATTGGTGTTCAAAATAATGTTGTTGTCAATCTCAATGTTTATTTAGAAAAGGATGATGTTAACTGTCCCTATAAGGGTTTCTCTAGTTTTCTTCCAAGAGATGCTGAATATTTTTTTGGTAGAGATGAATTTGTAAAAAAACTTCTTACAGCTATTGAAACAAATAATTTTATTCCAGTTTTAGGCAAATCAAAAACTGGTAAATCTTCAGTGATTTTAGCAGGATTAGTTCCGCAATTAGTAAAAAAAGCAAAAAATTGGCTATTTACATTTTTTCGTCCAGGAGAAGAACCTTTTTATGATCTTGCTCAAGCTTTAGTTAAACTCTATATTCCAGATGTTAATGAAACAGAATTAGAGACTGAAGCCAAGAAACTAAAATCTTTACTTCAAAATAAAACTACTTCATTGTCAGAAATCATTGATAAAATACAGGAAAAAAATCCAAAGAATCGTATCTTAATTATTGCAGACCAATTTGAACAACTCTACAGTCTTTGTACTGATGGTGAAACTCGATATAAATTTATTAATTCTCTCTTAGAAACATTTCAAAACTCCACAGAAAAATCCTCCTTATCAACAAAGTTAATTACTGCAATAGGAACAAATTTTTTAGAAAATGCTGAGTTCCATAAACCGTTAGCGGATGTCTTAGAAAAAGATGGAATTACGTTGGAACCAATGAAGTCAGACCAATTAAGGGAAGTAATAGAAAAACCTACTCAAAAGTTGGGATTTAAAGTTGAAAAAAAACTGCTTGAAAGCCTGATTAAAGATGTTATTAATTTTAAGAAAGAACAGGAAAGTTTAGCTTTATTATCATTTACCCTAACTAAATTATGGAGTCAACAAAACAGTAAACAATTTACCTATCAAGTTTACCAAAAAATCAGTAAATATGAAAAAATAGTTAAAGCTTACTCTACAGCAAAAAAAAAGCGACTAGAACAAAAGAATTTCATAAAAAGCGTTAGGAAAAAAAATGAAATTACTGGAGTGCCAATAATATATAGAATTTTGATTTTATTGTTTTTGTTTTTTGTGGGAATACCTGTAATTTTAGAACTTTTACCAATGATTTTTTACGACCCATATCAAATTGAATGCAAAATTAAAAATAAATGCTGAGGCTAGATATAATTTTCAGATAAATATGTCGCTTTGTTACTTTATTTAATTTACTTTACAGCAGTTTTGAAGTTAATCAAGTACACAGTTTTAGGACTAATGAGTTTAACTAATGGTAAAACAATTTTCAGCTAACAAAGGAGATTGAATTATGCCAGATACCCCAATCAATAAAGGAATTGAGAATACAGGAACTTTTGTTAATTATGGAGGTCAGGTTAGTGGCATTGGTCAACAACAATACAACAATAACTCTGTACCACCTGAAGTTGAAGAAATCCAAAATTCACTGGGCGAAATTATAAAAAAATATCCTAACGAGGATCAAGCTTTAGAGGTGGCAAAAAAAGATCCGAAAATCAAGAAGCTATTGGATAGTGCAACAAGTATTATTACGCCAATTGTGCTCAAAGAAACCGTTTCTCCTCTGGTTCGTCCTCTAATTGAAAAGTTGCTTAATTTTTGGCATAACTTATAAAGCTTGCTGTTTTTCTAGATTCTATTTCCAGGATAATCTTTGTAAAGTACGGTGTTAATTTCCGAATAGTTGACACAGTAAATACTTTAGAAACAATTCTACTGCTCAAATATCTAAGATGACCAACGTCATAAACTAAATCTTTCTGCCCCATACTGAAAACCTCAAGTGTCAGTATGGGGCATATACTTTATTCGGTATGGTTACAACTTTAAGAATCAATAAATAATTACTTAAACCATTATTTAAAAAGCTTTTTGATTCTCCATTCCCTTTTTCTGCTTCCCTGGGCAAACTGATAACTAATAACTAAAATGAGCACCTATTTTGTTACTCAAAAATTAGGTAGATTATTTGATCCCCATTTCAGGTAAAATTGAACAAAACCGTTGCCTAACAGAGAGAACCCAAATAGGGAGACTGAGTTTTTTATTCTATGCAAAAACTCAGTTTCTGAATTTAAAACTTATCAACAGGAGTTTGACTCAATGGATGCTTTAGACGTAATTTATCAACGTCGTGCTGTTAAACATTACGATCCTAACCATAAAATAACACCTGAAGAAGAACAAAAACTTCTGGAGACAACAATTCAAGCTCCCACCAGTTTTAATATTCAACATTGGCGTTTTGTTATTCTTCGAGATCCAGAATTACGGCAACAAGTCAGACAACTTGGTTTCGATCAAGCTCAAATAACAGAAGCTTCTTTACTCATTCTCTTTACAGCAGATGTGAAAGCTTGGGAAAAAGAACCCGAACGCTACTGGAAAAATGCTCCAGAGCAAGTCGCCAAGCAACTTGTAGGTATGATAGAACCTTTCCATCAAGGTCGTGAATGGCTTCAGCGAGACGAAGCTCAACGTTCAATAGGTATGGCAATGCAAACCTTAATGTTAACAGCAACAGCGATGGGTTATGATTCCTGCCCAATGATTGGCTTTGATATTGAGAAACTAGCAGAATTAATTAATTTACCCAAAAATTATGTAATGGGTCCTATGGTAGCCATTGGCAAAAAAGTTAAAGACCCTTGGCCAAAACCCGGACAATTACCATTGAGTGAGTTAGTGATTGAAAATAAATTCTAAAAGTCAATTAACCAATTTCATTACTCTAAACTAGATTCCTCAGCCCCACACTGAAAACCTAAGTTCCGGTGTGGGGCATATACTTTTAATGTAGCCTCAAAAAATATAGAGCATGATTAACACTAACTTTCTTGCCGATACTGACCCCTTAGTAGCCGAACTAATTCAAAAAGAATACGGACGGCAACAAGACCACCTAGAACTAATTGCCAGTGAAAATTTTACCTCACCAGCAGTAATGGCTGCCCAAGGTTCCGTACTCACCAACAAATATGCCGAAGGTCTCCCAGGTAAACGTTACTACGGCGGTTGTGAATTTATAGACAAAATCGAACAAATAGCCATAGACCGTGCCAAAGAATTATTTGGAGCTGCCCACGCCAATGTACAACCCCATGCTGGAGCGCAGGCCAACCTTGCAGTGTTCCTCACATTATTACAACCAGGGGATACCATCATGGGAATGGACTTATCCCACGGTGGACATTTGACCCACGGTTCCCCAGTTAACATTTCTGGTAAATGGTTCAAAGTTCATCATTATGGTGTAAGTCAGGAAACAGAGGCTATAGACTATGACCAAGTTCTTGAACTGGCAAAAGAACATAAACCCAAATTGCTGATTTGTGGTTATTCTGCCTATTCTCAGATAATTGATTTTGAGAAATTCCGGGCGATCGCCGATGAAGTAGGAGCTTATTTATTAGCGGATATTGCTCATATTGCTGGTTTAGTAGCAACAGGTCATCATCCTAACCCAGTCCCCCACTGTGATGTAGTAACAACTACCACCCACAAAACTTTAAGGGGGCCACGAGGCGGTTTAATCCTGACCCGCGACCCAGAATTAGGGAAAAAATTAGACAAAGCAGTATTTCCCGGAACTCAAGGTGGTCCTTTAGAACACGTTATTGCAGCCAAAGCAGTTGCATTTGGAGAAGCTTTAAAGCCAGAATTTAAGACTTATTCCGGCCAAGTTATAGAAAATGCTGCTGCCTTAGCAACCCAACTGCAAAAACGCGGATTAAAAATAGTCTCCGGTGGTACGGAAAATCACGTTATGTTAGTGGATTTAAGGTCAGTAAGTATGACAGGTAAAAAAGCAGATAAGTTGATGAGTGGGGTAAATATTACTGCTAATAAAAATACTGTACCTTTTGACCCAGAGTCTCCTTTTGTTACCAGTGGTCTCCGACTGGGTTCTCCAGCAATGACAAGTCGAGGGATGAAAGCTGCTGAATTTACAGAAATAGGCGATATTATTGCGGAAAGATTACTAAGTCCAGAAGATGAAGGAGTAGCTCAAAAGTGTCGAGACAGGGTAGCATCATTATGCAATGGTTTTCCTCTCTATCCTCATCTGATGGCTAAAGTTCCTAGTCTAGTCTAAAGAAGTTTGGATTTTCGGTAAATCCTAATTGGGGATTAATTCTAGATCGAAAACTCGATAATACATATTAGCTAATTTAAAGGCTAAATTTTACCCCAAGGTTGTATATTTAATTAGGAATTAGTAGAGACGTTCTATATAATGTCTCTACTAAAAAGTCAAATATTAAATATAGGGTAGCACTATAGTTTTAAGGCGTTGGTGAAACACGGTATGAAATTCCTAAATTATTTAAGGAGAAATCAGAGCTATTCCAACTCTTTAAATTACTCAAAAAGATTCTTTCTAGCTCCTAACTCCTAAAATCATACTTTTATTCAGCAACGCCAGTTTGAAATAATTACGTTTTAGTGTAACTGCCCAACTATTACAAAAAAAATATTTTAATTTTCTACAATCATAACCTATTTATATTATAGTTAGTCGCAAAATATTCTGATGATACTAAACCAAATTAATAATTTATTATTAACTCTTAACCCTCCATTATTCCAGATACCTAATTATCTGTACCATTTAATTACCTTAGTTATTTCGACTTTATTTGTAATTTTAATTACACCAATAATCAAAAAAATTGCTCTCAAAATAGGACTTGTAGACCATCCCGGCGGTCGTAAAATTCATAAAAAACCAATGGTACGTTTGGGAGGAGTTTCTATTTTTATTAGTAGCCTAGTTGCTCTTTTAATTGTTTGGTGGTTGGGTGGATTTATAGATACTAATGGCAATATTTTACCCCCAGAAAAAGAGTTTGAAATATGGGGAGTAACAGTCGGCGGTTTAGCTTTTTTTATGATTGGTTTAGCAGATGACTTGTTTGGTTTATCACCACTATTCAGGTTATTTATGCAAATAATTGCTGCTAGTATGGCTTGGATAGTTGGAGTACATATAGATTTTCTGACTATTCCTTTTTATGGATTAGTACATATTAATATATTAAGCTGGCCTATAACTGTGATTTGGTTAGTAGGTATGGCAAATGCTATTAATTGGATTGATGGTGTAGATGGTTTAGCTGCTGGTGTTTCTGGTATTGCAGCTTTTGTGATGTTAATTGTTAGTATATTTATGGATCAACCAGCAGCAGCTTTAATAGCAGCAGCTTTAGCTGGTGCAACACTAGGTTTTCTCCGTTATAACTTTAATCCAGCCCAAATATTTATGGGAGATGGAGGAGCTTATTATGTAGGATTTACTCTAGCAGGAGTAGGAGTAATAGGTTTAGTAAAAACAACTGTAGTTACTTCTGTTGTTTTACCATATCTAATTCTAGCGGTACCAATTTTAGATATGTCTGCAGTAATTTTAGGCCGTTTACGAAATGGGAAATCTCCTTTTATTGCAGATAAACGTCATCTACATCATCGTTTATTAGACGCTGGTTTATCGCAAAGATTAACAGTTTTTTTTATTTACTCACTAACACTGTGGGTAGGAAGTTTAGCCATGGCTTTTTCAGGTATTCCTAGTGGTGCAATTTATGCTTTTAGTGCTACAGGTTTACTAGCTTATACAAGTTGGAAAGTTTGGAAACAAAAACAAGCTTAAGACAATTAATAATTAATAATTAATATAGCAATTCCCAAGAAGCGTGAGGTACAAAATTCATTTGTTTTAGGGAACAGGGAACAGGGAACAGAGAACAGGAAATAGGGAATAGGGAATAGGGAATAGAAAAGAAATTAAAGAGCTTGTGTACCTCATAAGCTTGAGAAACGCTATAATTATGAAAAATATATACCAATTTTCCCATAGGTTGCGGGTAATCAAAAAGTAGATAAAAAACTGAAACTCGCGCCTGTTAACAGTTAAGTTGTCCCTCAATACCTAAAAGCGTTAAGGTTTTTATACACAAATAAAATAGAACTGCTATATAGAGATTTGTTTGGAAATAGAAATTTAAAATGCTCTTAAAATGCTCAAAGGCTGACTATATAATATTTTCATAATTTTAGACTATAAAAGCACTATAAACCTTAACTTATAATGGCTTTAGTCTTGTTTTTAGGACTGAATTCCCAACAACTCTAATGTAGTTAAAGAAAAATAATTTGCATTTACACTACAAACTGTTAAATTATCAATTATCCATTATAAATATGATTGCAGAAATTATATGTGTTGGTACAGAACTACTATTAGGAGATATCCTAAATAGTAATGCTCAATTTTTAGCCCAAGAACTAGCAAGATTAGGAATAGCTCATTACTATCAAAATGTAGTAGGAGATAATCCAGAGAGAATCAAACAAGTATTAGCGATCGCCTCCCAACGCTCCCAAATATTAATTTTCACAGGAGGTTTAGGCCCGACCCCAGATGATTTAACAGTGGCCACTATCGCCGACTTTTTTAATACCCCACTTATAGAAAGACCCGAAATAATAGAAGATATTACCCAAAAATTTGCCCATCGGGGTCGCCCCATGACTGCTAGTAACCGAAAACAAGCCTTAATTCCCCAAGGTGCAAATATTTTACCTAATCCTATAGGTAGCGCTCCTGGAATTATTTGGCAACCAATCGCAGATGTAACAATAATGACTTTTCCCGGAGTTCCCACTGAAATGAAAATGATGTGGGAAGAAACTGCTGTACCTTATTTCCATAGTCAGGGTTGGTGTGGAGAAACTATCTATAGTCACACGTTAAAATTTTGGGGTATTGCGGAGTCAACTTTGGCAGAAAAAGTAGCTCCATTACTAGAAATGAAAAATCCTACGGTTGCTCCTTATGCTAATTTTGGAGAAGTAAAATTAAGAATTTCTGCCCGTGCTGAGTCCCAAGAATTAGCAGATAAATTAATTTTTCCTGTAGAACAACAAATACGAGATATTGCCGGAATTGATTGTTATGGCATTAATGATGAGTCTCTCGCTTCAGTAGTAGGAAAATTATTGTTAGATAAGGGCGAAACTTTAGCTGTGGCAGAATCTTGTACGGGTGGAAGCTTGGGTAGTATGTTGACTTCTACTCCAGGTAGTTCACAATACTTTCATGGTGGAGTTATCGCTTATGAAAATCAAGTAAAAATTACTTTGCTAGATGTTAAGCAGGAAAATTTAATTGCTGAAGGTGCTGTAAGTCACGCAGTGGCAAAGCAAATGGCAAGTGGAGTAGTCGAGAAGCTAGGAACTAACTGGGGAATTAGTATTACTGGTATTGCTGGACCTGGAGGCGGAACTGACACTAAACCTGTGGGTTTAGTTTATATTGGCATAGCCAGATTTAAAGATGAAGTAGAAAGTTTTGAATACCGCTTCAGTCCTTTGCGAAATCGTGATTGGATTAGAAGAGTAAGTGCTTGTACAGCTCTTGACCTGTTGAGAAGAAAATTATATTCAGTCTAATGAAAGACAAAAATATGAGAAAAGTTGATTATAATTAATTCAAGGTCTGGTCTTTAGTCCATACTTTCATAAAATCAACTTATCATTGCTGAATGGTCATCTCAACCAACAGCAAAAAAAGTGTTAATATAAAAGTAAAGATAAACAAACAAAAAGCCACGATGACTATTTATTGTGGCTAAACTGTTAAAATCTTCCAATAACTTTGTCTGAAAAGGGAAGCGGCAGATCCCGCCCCGCTTACCCCTCACTATAAAAATAAAATAAATAGCTATGGTGAGAGTATCCAGCGGGAATGCGATATTAATGGATTACATTGAAAAGGTACTCGAAAAATTAAAGGAATGGACTCGCAAGCTAGTTGAGGCTTTATTAGGTCCACAGGCAGAACCAGAACCAGAACCTATTCCCATTCCAGTAAACGACCGCTCCCGTCGTTGATAACTTTACCATTCAACCTTTAAATTATTTGTTTAGTATTTTAGTTTTACATGGGCCAAATTTGAACCTCCTGGGTCTGCGGGAACCAGGAATATATGGCTCTGAAACTTTAGATAATATAAATCGACTGTTAGAGCAAGAGGCAGAATCTCTTGGAGTAAAAATCTCTGTATTACAGTCTAACCATGAAGGTGTCTTGGTGGATGCAATTCACTCAACTAGTAGTGAGCAACACCAAGGCATAGTTATTAATGCGGGAGCATATACCCATACCAGTGTGGCCATTAGGGATGCTATTTCTGGGGTGAATATTCCCACAGTAGAAGTTCATCTCAGTAATATTTATCGTCGAGAAGAATTTCGACATCATTCTTTTATTGCACCAGTAGCTATTGGTCAAATTAGTGGTTTTGGTTCAGAAAGCTATATATTGGGACTAAAAGCAATAGTTAATTATCTTCAAAAAAGTAGTAGTTAAATAATTGCCAAATTATATATAGCTACAATTATAATATATAGCTAAAAATTTTCTGTGAGAAATTATCTAAATTATGTAATAACTTGAATGCCTAATCAAGTATTTGTCTTCTAAATGCTTAAAGATGAAGATGAACATGATGGAAAATTATTGTTTCCTCTGGAGATTGACTTAGGGAAGAAAAGCTATAGTGTTTTTCATGTTGATGAGTTAGAGTAAGTAGACCTAAGTATGCAGGCCAATCTAAGGAAATAAAAAAGTAGATACTAATTTTATAACTTTACTATATTACAAGCAATATTTGAAATAATTTCTCTCTTACAGCCACTGAGATTATTCTATACCCAGAATTCCTGGTTGACTAAGTACACTTAAATTAAATACCTGGCAGTATCTAATCCTAGATATTATCCTAACCCTATAGCTTTGCTTATCATTTAAAATACTATATTGCCTCTTGCTTCCTGAGTCGAAGGTAATGCTAAAAGAGGAACTGCGCTTTTCATTTCGCCTAGCTAAACCTTAACAGGAGTCTGTGGACTTATGCATTAGGGTAGTTCAAATCTTAAATTTACTTTTTCTTAATATAGGTCTGTTTAGAAACTATTCTTATCAATAAGTATTGGTGTCTAAAACTACATAACTCTAGTTGGGAAAATGCTAAGGCTATCTCACCCATAGCTAGGTTCTCATGAGGTTTAAATACCTTTCTTATTATTCGAGCAAGACATAATAAATCCCCGTAAAATAGGAAAACTTTAAAATAAATTTATTGGGAAAAACCATTATTATTAATATACTTTGTCATAATTTACAAATAAATTAATATGTAGTTAAATTTTCCTGACAAGAATTAAAATATTCTGAATGTAGAATGTTTTATGGTCCTAGTAGATTTAATTATTTTGGCAATATTTTAGAGTGGGCATTTCAGATCCAATTGATCTTTACTATATAGGACTACTTATTCTTTTACTGAAGTAGTAATATCAATATAATAGGGTGCATCTCAATGCGTGAAGAAAGCCAAAATTTTATCGCTTTTAGGGCACAGGGAACAGGGAACAGGGAATAGGAAATAGGTGTTGCACAATTAGGAATGATGAAGTCTGAAATTAGATATTTTTAGATAATTCTTTTCTTCATGTCTGTACAGTTTAAAACCTATTATCATTCTTTAATGTGCAACCCCAGGAAAAAAGTATTTTTGCAAATATGAGATGCACCCATATAATATTCATAGATAGTATTAGAAAATCAAATAATAAAGACTAGATAAAGTATAGAATAAATGAAAAAATAATGCAGTATTCTCTCTTAAGTAAATTTCAAGGTGCTTTACTAGGAGCAGCTTTAGGAAATTATGTAGGTTCTCACTTTGAGCATCAAGTAGAAAAAAATTGCCAAAGTTATAAATTATTTATGAATCAGCATAAATTTGACCGATCAAAGTTAGAGGAAAACTACTTAAAAAAATGGGGAGAAATTACAATGAATTGTGCAAAAAGCTTAATTAGAAAACAAGAGTTTAATGAAGAGGATTTGCAGAAAGTTCATAAAGAATGGCAAAATAAGTGGAAGAATAAAAAAGATTATACTGGCAAGGCAAACAAAATAAAAGACTCTCCAGTAGAATTAGAAAAATTAGTAGGGATAGTTAAAAATAAACATCCTGATTTTAACTATATAAATAATGATGATGTTTTGAATCCGACAGCCAGTAATGCCATTATTACTAGCTTGCCAGTTTCTTTGATATACCATGAAGATGAATTTAAACTTCAACAAAAATTGCAGCAATGGGGAAAAGTTTGGGAAAATGATTTAGAAGTAAACCTTGGCAACTTAGTAGTTGGATATATAATATCCCAAATTTTGATAGAGAAATTAGACCCCTTGACTATAATAGGAAAAATTATCGACTATATTGGAGAAAAAGAACCATTAGTAGGACAACTTAGACAAGTAGAAAAATTGATTAACCAGGGAGCAAATTTAGATGCAGCAATAAATCATTTGTCAAAAAATCTTAAATCTCTTGAGAAACAGCAACTATTTTGTGAGGGTCAACAAAAATCCCTATCTTCTGCTTTTTTCATACCTATTTCTTTGGCCTTATACTGCTTTCTAAGTACCCCAGAAAATTTCGGTTTAGCAGTATTACGTTCTGCAAGAAGCGGATGGGCAACTCAGACTTGTACTATAGTAGGTACTTTATCAGGAGCTTATAACAGTAGTGCTGGAGTTCCTGTGGAATGGCGACAAAAAATGGGTGTTGAACTTTTGGGAATGAAGGATGAAATGGAGATTATGAACTTGGCAAAAAGTCTTTGGGCAGTTTGGTCTGGAGTTTATGACCCAAACAATGTCACACAAAGTATAGTGCCAGCAGTTGCTGCCAGAAATGTGATTCGTCCTCGCCCTCACCCAGCTAGTGGCTATTGAAAACTCTATGATGTTTAGACATCAAGAAATATGTATCTGACACGTTTAATTGGGAAATTATTGAAACCCCAGAAAAAACAACAAACATCCAGTTGGTCAACTCTGGCAACCTCGCCAATGTTGGTGTTACTAGCCATAGCATCTCTAACAGCTACTATGGGTCAACGTTATTATCACCAACCAGAATTAAAAGAGGGAACTGTTGCCCCTAAAACCATCGAGGCTCCAGATGATGCTACAGTTTCTGATGATAAACTGACTTTGGAGAAGCGTAAGTCAGCTAGACTTGGGGATATCACTGTGTTGATGATTAATCAATCAGTGAATCAAAGGGTGGACAAAGAGTTAAGAGAAATATTGGTACTGGGGGATCAAGCTAGAGAAATAGTTGCTAATTTTCCTTTTATAAACACAGGCATATTATCAACAACTACTCAGGAACATCTACGTCAAGTTTCTGAAGAAAAGTGGCAGGCTATTCAAACAATAATCGAGGAGCAGTTGCAAGAAAGACCTCCTGGACCTGAGTCGGAAACAACTAATTATCCTAAATTAACTCAAGATCAAGATTTAGAAAAAGTTACAGGTAAAAACAATAATGTAACAATTTCAAGTTCAATAGGGGAAGGTTTGTCTGGTAAAACATCAATACCAAAAGACAATCAAAAAAATAGTTCCATAGTCATTAGTAGTAGAGATCAAAAAACAATTTCAGAACTACTAGCTTATCGCAAGAGAAGTTTATATCAAAATTACTCTAGAGTTTTAGACGATGTATCGCAAGCTCGCAGTTTGTACGAAAACGCAACGAAAATTGTGACTCAAGAGAAAAAAAATGAAGGTTATGAAGTATACGATCGTACTTTACTAGAGTTGTCTGATACTGGTTGGCAAAAAACTAAGATAGGTATTGAAAGGGTAAAAGAGCGGATGTTGGCTCAAGGAATATCACCAAATTTACCTAAACAGGAATGGGTTAAGGCACTAAGAGTGCAAGTCGTAGGCGTAGTCCCAATAGAAACTGAAGATTTAGCCATCAAAATTTTGCAGAATGTTTTGCAGGCTAATTTAGCAAAAGATCCAGAAGGAACTAAGAAATTAGTTGAACAGGCAGCACAAAATGTTCCAGGAGTGGAGTACAAAGTCAGAAAGGATGAAATTATTGTTAAAGCAGGAGAAACAATTGACCGTAAGGCTTTTATACTACTTGATGAATTTAAGCTGAGTGGCCGTAGAGTGAATTGGCGCAGCTTGGTGGTATTTGTGTGTATTGTGAGTGGGGCTGTAGGTATAGTAATTATAGTAGAAAGACAATTTAAACCCTGTTTTAGGCGCAGAGATAATATACTTTTATTGTTGTTGAGTTTGAGTGCGCCATTACTGGTCAGCTTGAAAGTACCTTGGAGTAGTAGTTTGCCCGCAATTGGTTTGTTGGTGGGAAACTTCTATGGTTCCACTATGGGAGTAACAGTAGTAGGTTTGATATCTGTGATACTGCCTATTGGTATGGATGTTGATAAAATAGATTGGTTTGCTAGTGCTGCTGGTGGTATTGTTGGTAGTTTGGTAGCAGAAAAAATGCGATCGCGTGAGGAACAGGCGCTTTTAGGTGTAGGGGTGGGGTTGACTCAAGGTATGGTGTATTTATTGACAATTTTGATTGTTCGTGCTACTCCTGGATTATTATGGTATGCGATTATAGGTCCGGTAGGTTTGCAAGCACTCACAGGTTTGGTTTGGAGTATTGTTGCTTTGGGTTTGAGTCCATATTTGGAGCATTTATTTGATTTGATTACTCCGATCCGTTTGTCTGAATTGGCTAATCCTAATCGCCCTCTGTTGAAGCGTTTGGCATCGGAAGCACCTGGTACTTTTCAGCATACTCTGTTTGTGGCAAGTTTGGCGGAAGCGGCAGCACGAGAAATTGGTTGCAATGTGGAATTGGTGAGAACGGGTACTTTGTATCACGATATTGGTAAAATGCACGATCCATTGGGTTTTATTGAGAATCAAATGGGTGGACCGAATAAACATGATGAAATTAACGATCCATGGGTGAGTGTAGAAATTATCAGAAAGCACGTTACTGAAGGATTAGTTATGGCTCGTAGACATAGATTGCCAAAGGCTATTAGGGCGTTTATTCCGGAACATCAGGGTACAATGTTAATTGCTTTTTTCTATTATCAAGCCAAGCAAAGAGCGGAGAAGGAAGCAAAGACGATTAAGGAAGAACTTTTTCGCTATGCAGGACCAACTCCCCAGTCACGGGAAACCGCTATTGTGATGTTGGCTGATTCTTGTGAGGCAGCGTTGCGATCGCTTAAGGATGCGACTCATAAGGATGCACTACAAATGGTGAAGAAAATTTTGCGGGCACGTTGGCAGGATAATCAATTGGTTGATTCTGGTTTGACGAGGGGAGAGATATCAAGTATTGCAGAAATTTTTGTACAGGTATGGGAACAGTATAATCACAAACGTATTGCTTATCCTAAAGCAGCAATGAATCCAAATCAGGTAAAAACTACCAAATCAGTTGTTAATTCTAACTAGATTTTTTTGAGAGGATAGTTGTTAAGTGGCGATCGCTTTCATCACATATTAGGACTTATATCAAATCCGTAGTATCGGTATAAAAAAGCAGACAAACTGGGTTTGTCTCAAATTCCCTTGTACCGACGTTGCACAGGCAAAAATGCGTTTTCCGTTCCGGAATGCTCCGCTTTCCATGTCGCGCAGCGATACGTCCCTACCATTGAACTCTCACAAACCTGGTTTCTTGTTACTCCGATTTTTCGGGAACCCTAGCAAGCGGATTTGATATTAGACACCAGACCATGTATATGTATATAGCGTTCAAAACTATAGCGCTATAGTTTCTGAACTGTATATATATAGTATCTTAGCGTAAGTCCTGATATTTTGAAAACATTCTCTAAATTAATCTCCTTGAGGATATTCTTCCCACAAATTAGTTGTCTGGCGAAGACTGGAATGTTCTCCATTACCCATAATAATATGGTCGAGTAAGGGTATCGCTAAAAATTGCGCTCCTGCTAACAGTTGTCTAGTTAAATTGATATCTTCAGGACTTGGTTCGACATTTCCAGAAGGATGATTATGAGAAATAATTACTCTGGTTGCACCTTGACGAATGACTTCTCGAAAAATTTCGCGGGGATGAGCTAATGTTTCTGTTGCTGTACCGATGGTAATTACCTGAGTTCCTAGTAAGCGGTTATTGACATCCAAAAGTAACACAGCAAATTTTTCTTGGGTTTGCCACATCAAATCTTGACTCAAAGCATCAGCAGCAGCTTGGGGACTATCAACAACTGCTAATTCTGGGGGGCGAGATTGAAAGACTCTTTTTCCTAATTCAATGGCAGCAAGAATGGTTGTTGCTTTTGCTGTACCAATACCATGAATTTGAGTTAATTCTTGAACTGTAATATTGCGGAGAATTGAGAGGGGGTCACGTTGATGTTGACTTAATTGATTTAAGATGTATTGTCCGAGACCAACAGCAGAAAGTTTCCCTTTTCCCTGACCTGTACCTAGTAGAATAGCAATTAATTCTGCAGTAGAAAGACTTTTAGGACCAGAGGCAATTAACCTTTCCCGTGGTCGTTCATTACTAGGTAAGTCTGCAATTCTGAGACTATACGTCATTTCAGTTATCAGTTATTAGTTATCAGTAACTTTGGCTAAAGTCAGAGGCTTGAAATACTGAAGTTAATTTTTTTCACCCTTTAAAAAGGGAGGCTATAGACCTTATTTTTTGGTCATTGATAGACTGCTGAAAAAATAAGGTAAATTATTTCTCAATATAGCATAATTTAGTAAGATAAATTTGACAGTTCCCAAAATTCATAAAACTCCGTATTATTTCTGATATGTATAATTTTTTGTTCAAGATTATGACTTATATTATTTCCGGATAATAAGTGATAAAAAAGTTTTTGTTTGCAGTAGGACTTGAGCAATATCTATAACTTAGGACTAAAGCCTTACTGCGAACTTCAATTATAACTATTCAAGCCGACATAATATTATATCATTTATCTATGAATCTCATTATTATTGAGAAATAAAATTCTTAGTGACATTAGGCTTAATCAACAATTATTAAGTGCATTGTGAGAGATAAATGGTATTAGTTTTTGAGATACGAGTTAGGAATTAAATGAGGTAAAAAATTGAAGATTTTAGGGAAAGTTAAAATAAAAATCAAAATAAAGAACTAATTCAGCAATTAACAATGAACAATTAATAATTAATAATTACCCCTTCTTGAAACGGATAGGATTTGCTAAAAGGAATTTTTTTTTATTTATCCCCTTGAAAGGGGAGGCTTTAAACCTTAATTTTTGAATGAATAATTAATTATTGGCTATCAACTCTTAATTATTAATTATTAACTATTAATTATTAATTATTCGGTAAATTGGCTCGTCAAAAGGTAATTTTTTCAAATTTACTCTAATCCTCCTAGCTTAAGTATAGTTGCTTTGCCCCGATCTTCAAAAATTAATAATTAATAATTACTTCTTCTTATACAGAATAGGATTGACTAAAAGGATTTTTTTTCTTTTTTCTCCATGAATGGAGAGGCTTTATACCTTAATTTTTTGGTAAACAGAATAATGTAGTTGTTGGTTTAAAAACTATCAGTCCTGTATAATAATTATTATCACACAACAAATAGTGCTAAAATGTGATAGTCAAGATAAACAAGAATTATCTTGCTTATCGAATCAATTTTAGTCATAAATAAAAAGGTAAAATATGGCAATACTCAAACTAGAAGACGGTACAATTTACACTCAAATCAACGATATTTCTCGTGAACTTGAACCCTTAAATGTAAAACTGAATTATTGGCCTGTAGGAGAGAATTCAGAAACTCATAATCTACTAGCAAAAGATGTACTGAGCGATGATGAAAAAGAACAATTATTACAAAGTTTGGATAACTATTTTGAGGAACTAAAAGAAAGTGCTGGTTATCAGTCACGAGACTTAGTAGCAATACATCCAGAAATTCCTAATCTTGATGCAATGTTATCAAAGTTCGATAAATGTCATACCCATGCAGATGATGAAGTACGTTATATTGTGGCAGGAGAAGGTATTTTTGGTTTTGTACGTCCTGACAATAGTCAAGTCGAATTAACAGTACAACCACAAGAATATATTAATGTACCAGCTAATACAGAACATTGGTTTTATTTAACAGAAAAAAAGATGGTTAAAGCTGTTAGATATTTCGTTTCAACAGAAGGTTGGGTTCCTCATTATACTGGTACAGAAATTTGTTTTAATAAATAATATTGTAGGGGTTTGGTTTCCAAACCCTTACCATAAATTTGAGGGAACTATAAATTACTAAAAAAGATAGTACAAAAACCAACTGATAAATTCACAGGCAAGCTATTGTAGGGGTTGAGTTTCCAAACCCTTATCTTATCAAAAATGTGATATCTATTGCATCAAAGAATATTAAAAATACTATCTAAGTATTCAGCAGTTAACTATCAGCTTCGAAGATACATCTACATTTTCTGCCACAGAATTGTATGGATTTACAACTGTAGTTTGCCGTTCTTGTGCTTCAATTTTCGGCGTTGCTGATTTTGGGTATGATTTCTATTTTTGGTAGTTCCTAAACTATTGAATAATAAATATTTGAGATTGTTCAACTTTTATTTTCATACCTTGATTCAGCAACGCCCAATTTTCTGATGTAAAATCTAGTAGAAGTTAAAAGAAAGCTTACTTCATTCATTAAAAAGCTGTTTGCGTAGCATTCCGTAGGATGGGCTAAACCCTAATAACTGAATTCTTACAATAGTATAGGCAAGAAAAACTGAAATTTTAATCAGGAAGATAGGAAAGTTTTTAGTTTAGCAAGTTAAAGAAAAAATATAGTAAAATGGTAGTTTTTATTGCTCAATAAGCCCGACAAGCATATCTAAATAAATCTCATATTTTTTGTTTCCCATCTCAAAAAAACAACTATAAATATTTTCATTTTTCCCATTAATGCTAAGATAAAATTAGATAATTTACTAAAAAACAAACCGATGAAATACAACAAACTTGGCGATAGTAACCTCAATGTATCAGAAATCTGTTTAGGCACCATGACTTATGGGCAGCAAAACACTATTGAAGAAGCTCATCAACAACTTAATTATGCTGTTGCTGAAGGTATTAATTTTATTGATGCAGCAGAAATGTATCCAGTTCCAACTAAGGCTGAAACTCAAGGAAAAACAGAAGAATATATTGGTGAATGGTTAGTTAAACAACAGCGCGATAAATTAATTATTGCCACAAAAATTGCCGGACCAAATCCTAAAATGACTTGGATTCGTGGTGGAAAGAATCAAGTTGACCGCCCGAATATTCAGCAAGCAATAGAAGACAGTTTGCGTCGTCTTCAAACTGACTATATTGACCTTTATCAAATTCATTGGCCTGACCGTTATGTGCCTCTATTTGGGATGCCCGATTATGACCAAAAAAACGAGCGAGATACTACACCTATTGCCGAACAATTAGAAGTATTTTCTGAGTTAATTAAAGCTGGAAAAATTCGTTATTTAGGAGTAAGTAATGAGACAGCTTGGGGAGTATGTGAATTTTCTCATCTGGCGGAAAAATTAGGTTTACCAAAAATAGTTTCAATTCAAAATGCTTTTAGTTTAGTTAACCGTGTTTTTAATATAAATTTAGCAGAAGCTTGTCGATTTAATAATGTGGGATTAATGGCTTATAGTCCTCTAGCTTTTGGTCTTTTAACAGGTAAATATTTAGATGGGATTCCTGAAAATTCTCGTTTATCTTTATTCCCTGGATTTGAGCAACGTTATCGTAAAACAAATATGACAGAAGCAGTAAAAGCTTATGTAGAAATTGCTCATAAAAATAATATGACTCCGGCACAATTAGCATTAGCTTATGTACGTTCTAGATGGTTCGTAGCTAGTACAATTATTGGAGCAACAACTATGGAACAATTGAAGGAAAATATTAGTAGTGTGGAGATAAATTTAACTGAAGAAATTATTGCTGAAATTGATGAGGTTCATGCTAAATATCCGAATCCTACTCCTTAGAAGAAAAGAATGAATTGAAAATTCTTAAGGTTCAGTTTTTGTTAGTAGATATCGAGATATAAATTATATCTCTAATTGGTATAAAAAAACATTAAACTCAACCGTTGATTTTTCAATAAAATTTGACTAAGCAGAAGCTAGATCAGCATAAAGACTTTCTAAGTCTAATTTATGGCCAGCTTGGCTGAAGATTTTGTCAACTTGAGCCATATAAATTTTTTAGTAGGGACTTTCTATACAAAGTCCCTACTATATTACGGTGGCCCCCAATGTGAGTAGAGTTTCTTTTTGGCCTTCAGTTAATCCTGTAGCATCTGTAATATTCATTCCTTCATAGAAGCGTTTTGCTTTGAGAGTTTTAATGCAGCTACCTGTTTGAGTATTCCACAGTTTAATGGTCTGGTCTTCGCTACCACTTGCAACCATCGCTCCGTCATGACTAAAAGCTACAGAACGAATAGTATTTTCATGTCCTGTTAAAGTTTGCCAGAGCTGCCCACTTTCAACATCCCAGAGTTTAATTGTATGATCGTCCCCACCAGCTACTATCAGATTACTATCAGGACTAAATTCGAGCGCTCTAATTTGATTGGTATATTCTGCAAAAGTATGTAGACATTCTCCTGTAGTAGCATTCCAGAGTTTAACAGTGAGGTCATCACTAGCACTGGCAATAATTTTACCATTAGAACTCCAAGCAACTTGACGCAATTTATCTTGATGTTCTCCTATGTCTGTAAGCTCTCCCGTTTCAATATTCCAGGTTTGTAATAATTTACTATCGCTGGCGATCGCTAAATTTTGATTATCAGGACTCATCGCAACTGACCACAACCAGTTTGGATAATCTTTGAAAGTTTGTAGACAGCTATTTGTATTCATATCCCACAATTTAATACAGCGATCGTCTCCAACACTAATCAGTTTTTTTCCTTCCTCATAAAAAGCAACTAACCATATCCAGTCTCCATGTCTTTCGGGGAGAACTGAGCATTTCCCAGTCGCAATATCCCATAGTCTAATCTGACCATCATTTCCACCACTAGCTATTTTTGTTCCTTGAGGATGGAAAGCAACTGATTGAACGCGCTTTGTATGACGACCTAAAGTTTTACTGTCACCTGTTTCAATATTCCAGAGTCTAATTGTGCAGTCGTCACTCCCACTCACTAAAGTTTGACCGTCAGGAGAGAAAGCAACTGACCAGACTCTTTGAGTGTAACCGTTGATAGTCTTCAAAGGTTCACCTTTGGGAATATCCCATAACCTGACACTTTGATCGTCGCTCCCACTAATGAGAGTTTTACCATCGCTACTAAAGGTTATTGCTCGGACTCGTCGATTTTTTTCCGGTAAAGTAAGTAATAATTCACCAGTTTCGATATCCCATAACTTCACAGTTTGATCTGTACTACCGCTAGCTAGAGTTTGATTGTCAGGACTAAAAACAACTGACCAAACTCGTCCGTTGTGTCCGGGAAAAGTTTTGATACATTTACCACTATGGATATCCAGTAACCTGACAAAATTATCATCGCTACCAGTAGCTAGAGTTTCTCCATCAGGACTAAAAGCGATCGCTCGGACGACATGATTTGGTTGTCGCCAACTATTGATACATTTACCAGTCTGAACATCCCATAATTTTACGGTTTGGTCTGCACTACCACTAGCTATTTTTGTTCCTTGAGCATTGAAAGCAACTTCTACTACCCAGAAAATATGCTCTTGTAAAACGTGAAGACATTGATGAGAGTTAATATCCCACAATCTTACGGTACCATCATTACTAGCACTAGCTAAAGTATTACCATCTGGACTCAAAGCAACAGACCAAACTTGCCCGGTGTGTCCTGCTAATGTAGCCAAACATTCACCTGTTTCAATATTCCATAATTTCACAGTAAAGTCATTACTGCTACTAATTAAAATTGGTTTTTGAGGATGAAAAACCAGAGACCTTACCCAATTAGTATGACCTAAACAATTAGTTATAAATTGACCGTCCGCTACTCGCCAAATATAAATATTTCTATCCGCATCTCCCGTTGCCCAAAGTTTACCATCATAACTAAATGCGACGCAAAGAATACTGCCTAAAGGTTCGGAAAAAATTGATTTAGAAAAATTAGAATTGGCAAAATTAATCTGATGTAATTCAACTCCTTGAAGATAGGCTTGACAAATAGTTAAATAAGAAAAATCATAGTTGGTTAAATCGGTATTTAGCTGAGACAAAATGTTGAGAATATTCCCTCCTAAATATCCAGGAGCTTGAGGAGATTTTTGTTGGCAATTTGAGATGATTTGTTGGAGTTGATTTGCGAGATTTATTTTCCCTCCTAATTCTTGCAGTAATCTTTCTAATAGTGGTTGGATAATCAGGCGAATTTGAGTTTCTCGAATATAATCTTTTGCTGTTGCTTTGCAGAGACAGTAGTTATTAAAAAGTTGTATTTGAGCAGTCTTAATTTCTTCGCAAATTTCATCTATTAATCGAGCAATAAGATATTCCCTGATTACGGGTATAACTATATATCCTAATTCGGTAGTTTTGATTAGCGATCGCCGTTTTAAAGAGCTTAATGATTGAAGTAATTCTTGTTTAGTTTGCCAGGAAATAATATCTTCTTTTAATTCCGTATCTGAAGCTGGTTCATAATTAATTGCCAGCCAATACATAATTTCCTGTTCTGAGGTAGATAAACGATTAAACTGACGTTCATATAAATCGTTAATCTGCTCGAATTTTAGCTGTCCTAATTTTAAATAATCTTCTACAAATTTAGATACATTTCCTCCCAATACTTCTTGAATACTTGCTGCTACAACTTCCAACGCAGAAGGATTACCTGCATAATGTTCAATAACTAATTTCCATTCATCTTCTGAGCCAGAAAATTCTCCATGTTCTGTTTCTGTAAATATTTTTTGACTGTTTTCTAGATTTAAACCTTCTAATTCTAAGATTTTGATAGTTTTAGTTTTTTTAGCAATTAAATCCATTGCTTGTGGTTTTTCTCGGCTGGTAATTAACAAACAACTTTTATGGGATGACTCAGCTATTCGCTTGAGTAAATTACCATAACCTTGATAACCTTCCCGATATTTACCTGTTTGATTGCCACTTTGAAGAATTGATTCTGCATTATCTAGTATCAGTAAACAACGAGAGGATGAAAAATAATGAATTAGTCTAGTTATTTTTTCATCTAAAGTTTCTGGCAGTATAGTTTCTTGTTGGTTAGAAAAGAACTTGATTGAATCTTCCAGAATGTTTTCTACTGTTGGAGATGCTTCAAGACTTCGCCAAATTATATATTCAAAATTATTCTGAACTTTGTTTCTTAATTGAATTGATAAACTTGTTTTCCCAATACCGCCTCGACCAAGGAGTAGAATTAGGTTACATTTTTCCTGCAAAATAGATTTATTTAATTCTTCTAATTCTTCAGTACGTCCGAAAAAGTGAGAAGTAGTAGGGGCTTTTTTTAAATCCGAAGATGCAGGTTGAATATTATCAACTATATCTTCCCAATTTCATCCTAAAACTTGGCAGAATGCTTGGAAATTTTTAGGTTTTACACCAGTATTATTTCGGAATCGGTGCCAGGTGGGTTTTGAAACACTACCCGAAATTTCTTTCTTTCCAATTTTATCCATTGGTAGAAACTTACTAGCTTCATCCACCCAATAATCGTTACTTAATGCCAATGATTTTTCTGTTTGGATTTGCTCAATAGCTTCGTTAATTTTTTTAAGTCCTTCAGATGAGGCTTTCAGAGTTTTCATGCAACACCTTATTCCCTGCTTGTCAAGAACAAATTTAGATCATTATACACCAAATCTAACTGATCTGTTTTTGTGCTGGAGTATTCTGAGAGTCAATGTCAAACTTGAAAGTAATCAAATATATTCAGTTAATTCTGAAAGGAGAAACATAATGAATTTCTCTTCACTTTTTCAAAGCATAAATCAAACTATGGTGATGAATAGTCCTGGTAATCGTACTCCATCCATGAGTATGTCTTCACCTTTTGGAAATATGGTTATGAATAGTCCTAATAATCGTACTCCATCCATGAGTATGTCTTCACCTTTTGGAAATATGGTTATGAACACAAATCAGACTTCCATTTCTAATTCCAATAGTAATAATAATTCATCTCAGGTTTCCATTTCTAACTCCAATACCAACAATTCATCTATTAACAGCAATTCATCAACGATAACAACTATTAATGAATCTTCTTCAAATTCTGTTTCTAACATTAATGTTGGTGGTTCTACTAATGGGTCCTCTATAACTTCTATTTCTAACATTAATATTGGTGGTTCTGGATCGTCAAACATTTTTGAAGGTACCAATGGTAACGATGTTATTAACGGTAATAGTAGTAGCAATATTATTAAAGGATTTTCCGGCAATGATAGACTCAATGGTTTAAACGGCAACGATATTATTAATGCAGGTTCTGGCAAAGATACTTTAATAGGTGGTAATGGTAACGACATTCTCAATGCAAGTTCTGGTAATGACAGGTTAAATGCTGGAAATGGTAACGACATTCTCAATGGAGGTTCGGGTAACGACATTCTCAACGGAGGTTCGGGTAACGACATTCTCAATGGAAGTTCGGGTAATGACAGGTTAAACGCTGGAAATGGTAACGACACTCTCAATGGAAGTTCAGGTAATGACAGGTTAAACGCTGGAAATGGTAACGACACTCTCACAGGTGGATCTGGCAGCGATCGATTAGTTGCTGGTGCAGGAGTTGACTTACTAATTGGTGTTAATGCTAATGTGAGTACAATTACAAATAATGGAGTATCAACTGTTACCATAACTAGCACTGGCAATGCTGGACGAGGAGAAAGAGACCGCTTAACCGGAGGAACAGGACCCGATCAGTTCATACTTGGAGACAACAGCAATGTCTATTATAACGATGGTAACTCTTCAAATTCTGGCAAAAGAGATTATGCTGTCCTCCAAGATTTTAATCCCAGTGAAGATAAAATTCAACTGAATGGATCGGCGAGTAATTATGTCTTAAAGGAGGTATCGGGTCATACTCGAATTTTCCTGGATGATGATGGAGTTTCTGGTTTTAGTCGTCAGGACGAATTAATTGGAATTGTCAAAAATAACACGAATTTGAATTTAAACAGTAGCTCTTTTGAATTTGTCTAATATCAATTTGATAAATTAACAGGTAGGGGCAAATCACTATTTGTCCTTACTACTCGTTCATAGAAATAAGAATAGATGGTATGACATTTAAGAGTAAATATTTAACGTTTTTTAAATAAAAAATCTATCATACTTTTCACATAACAACTTACTTATTATCCGTTATTATGAAGTTAACGGAGAAAGTAGAAGGCAGAAACAGAAGGCAGAAAAGTTGGAATGATTTGGAAAATCTAGCTTTTCATAAGCTGATTTTGTATGAAAGCAAAGACTTACTATTAAATCCGCAAAAAGAGAAATACCCAGATGAAGAACCTGGAAAAACTCTTCTTCCAAATTAGTCAGGACTTACGCAAATAGCCCATGTACATTTAACCTTTTTTAAATAAAAAATCTATCATACTCTTCACATAACAAATTACCCACTATTTATCAAGCACAAAATTAGATCATTATGCACAGATTCAAAATGATCTATTTTTGTGCTGGAATATTTTAGAACCTCATGTCAGACTGAAACAAATCAAATTCATTCAACTACTTCTAATATTAGAATCAACTTATTAATTAGGTTAATTTTCAGTATTAGAGAAGTCTGAATCACTAAAAATTAAGGAGAAACTTAATATGAATCTTTTTTCATCTTTCGGAAGTATGCAGATGAGTAGTCCTTTTAATGGCAGTTCATCAATGAATCTTTTTTCACCTTTCGGAACTATGCAGATGAATAGTCCTTTTAATGGCAGTTCATCAATGAGTATTTTTTCACCTTTTGGAAATACAGTTACGAATAGTAATCAGATTTCCATATCTAACTCCAATACTAACAATAACTCATTCACAACTAGCATCTTCTCTACAGCAAATACTACTAACAGTAGTTCATCAACTACAACGATTTTTAATGATTCTTATTCCAATGCTTCTACTAACATTAATCTTGACAATCAAGCTCAGGATATCCTAACAGAATTTACAGAAAACGAGCCACTGGTTACAAATAATAACTTTGACCAAATAACTGGTGAAATTGTAGTTCCCGATTTTACTCAAGATGAACCTTTAATACCAGATACCTCTAATCAAGAAGCACCCATTCATTCATTTTATATCAATGGTGTTAATAACACTTTGGCAGACTACCAAAATACCATCCCATTAGTAAACAATTTACTAACCGCAACAGGTATTAATTCTCAGGTTGAGGAAGAAACATATAATCTTTCAGGCAAACCAAAACCTATTAACTTCGACTTTGCCCAGTCTATTGTTCAAGCTGTTACTTCAGGAAATGATTTTGAAGGTACGCAATTTACTAACAGTGTGGTGGAAAGAATTCAAAATATTGACCAAGGAAATAGTTTGGAAGACAAATTTTTAATTATTGCTCATTCCCAAGGCAACTTTTTTGCTGAAGATATATATAATCAACTGCCCGAAAATATTCAGGAAAGAACAAGAATATTAGCTTTCTCTCCCTTTACAAATTTCCAAGGAATTAGTTCCGATAATGTTGACTATTTATTACGAGAAGATGATTTTCCTAGCCGTCTCAAAAGTTTTCCAGCAATAGCTGTTCCTGAAGACCAACATAATCTTCCTAGCTGGCCAGGGAATAATTTACAATCTTTTTTTCCAGGAGATAGAGACTCACACAAAATCGAAAATTATCTAGATATAAATCAATATCCCCAGGGAAGTAAAGAAGATTTATTAGTAGAAGAATCTTTCGAGCACGCGAAGGTAAAAATTCAGGAATTAATGAATTTTGACTCTGATATATATCAAGAGGAACAGACAATAGACCAGGTATTTGAAGATTCAAATTCTGACTCATTTTGGGGATTCCCAATTAATAACAATAATGATACTTTCGCAGATATAGGTAATCTAATATCTGAAGGAACTAGCTTGATTTTTGGCTGGTAATATAGCGATATTCAGGTTTGCTACGACAAGTAGAAAGTCTGAGCAAACCTGCTAGGTTTTGAATCTTATAAAATTATTGGTAATTCTTGTAGTAAAAATCATTGAAATGGTTAAAAAATCCCAAGAACTAAGAAGATCCGAGATAGAAGAAAAATACCCTAATCAATGGGTGGTAGTAGACATTACTGAAAAAGATAAGTATGGTTTTCCTGCTAGTGGAAAAGTATTATTGCAAGAAAGTTCGATTGATTTGATTTTAGACAAAATTGAATCTTTTCAAGGCGACTTGTACACATTCTATACTGGTAGTATTGATGGAGAGGTTGAGTGAGGTAAACTCAAGCTTTAAATACTATATAGATAACGATGAGTATAATTTTAGTAAAGAAAGAGTTTGTCGGAAATGCAGCTTTCGAGCAACTTAAATTATGGGTAATACCTGTTAGCATAAATATTTACTCATTAATAACCTTAAATTGTGATAATATATCAAGATTAAGAAATAGGAGATGTAAGTATCCTAGAAAAATTAATAGTTACTTATGATGGTTCAGCTTTTTATCCCGAATAAACCATTAATTTAGAACCCAATACTCGTTATATTATGCAGATTATTTCCCAAGAAAAACAGACAGAAACAACTGATAAAAATGCTTGGGATTTATTAGAAGAAATAGCAGGAACTTATGAAGCTCCTGAAGACTTGTCAAAAGAACATGATCATTATTAGGAAAAAATTTGAGAGGGTAAAATAGAAATAACTTTAAATTTATCTAATAAATACAGATTAATTGACTTTGAATTTATTATGGAAAATATTACCATTCAAGTTGACCCTGAAATTGCCAAAGCTTACCGAGAAGCAGAACCAGAAAAACAGCAAAATGTGCTTCTTATTTGTAACCTTCTTCTTCAAGAACTTTTGAAAGATACAAGTTTTGAAGAAATTGTTGAACAAATTCGTCAAGAAACAGAAGAAAATGGTTTAACACCTGAAATCTTACAAGAATTATTAAAAGATGAGTAGATTACGAGTTATTTTAGATACTAACGTCTTAATCAGCGGACTCTTGTTATCTTCTTCAACTTCTCAACAAGTTTTTGATTGGGTTACAGCAAAAGAAGTTATGCTAATTTCTGAGAATACCTATCAAGAAATATCTCGAACCTTAATTCGTAAAAAATTTGACAAGTATTTATCTTTAGAAACAAGACTTCAATTTATTTCTGCTCTAAGAAACAAGGCAGAGATAATTATTAATATTACTGAAACAATTGAAATTTGTCGAGATTCTAAAGATAATAAATTCTTGGAATTAGCAGTTTCTGGAAATGCTACTCATATTATCACTGGAGATAAAGACTTATTATAATTGCATCCTTTTCGAGATATTTTGATTGTTACACCGAGTCAGTTTTTAACCAGCTTATAATGAATATACTGATTTATTAACTCAAGAAGATTAACTATGAAAATTAAAAAAAGTAATAGCTGACTGCTGAATGCTTACGAATTACCTACTAATTTATCTCGCAAATATTTAATCCGATCACGCAGTTTACCTGCTTCTTCAAATTCTAAATTTTTCGCTGCTTCTTTCATCTGAGTTTCTAACTTTTTAATCAACTCTGGAACATCATCCAAAGACAATTCATCCACCTGTTCATAAACCTCTTCTAACTGTTGAGAATTTAAACGGCGCGACACATCTAAAAACGCCAAAATAGAATTACTTTGTTTTTTAACAATAGGCTTCGGTGTAATATTATTCATCTTATTATATGCCAACTGAATTCCTCGCCTTCTTTCCGTTTCATCTATCGCTTTAATCATGCTATCCGTCAAATTATCAGCATATAAAATAGCCTGACCTCGGACATGACGCGCTGCTCTACCAATAGTCTGAATTAAAGAACGTTCCGCTCGTAAAAATCCCTCCTTATCCGCATCTAAAATAGCTACTAAAGAAACCTCTGGTAAATCCAAACCTTCCCTTAATAAATTCACCCCAATTAAAACATCAAACTCTCCCTCTCTCAACCCCTGCAAAATCTCAATTCTCTGAATAGAATTAATCTCCGAATGCAAATAACGAACCTTCACATTTTGCTCCTGCAAATATTCAGTCAAATCTTCAGCCATCCGCTTAGTTAAAGTAGTAATTAAAACCCTCTCCTCCAACTTAACTCTTTCCCTAATTTCTCCTAATAAATCGTCAACCTGACCTTCAGTCGGACGCACAAAAATTTCCGGGTCAACAACACCAGTCGGACGAATAATTTGCTCAACAATTCTATCCTCAGACTTTTCTATTTCCCAATTTCCCGGAGTAGCAGAAACCAAAATACATTGATTAACTTTTTGCCAAAATTCATCAGATTTTAAAGGTCGATTATCTGCTGCACTAGGCAAACGAAATCCATGTTCAATTAAAACTTTTTTCCTAGCTTGGTCTCCGTTATACATTCCTCGAATTTGCGGAACAGTCACATGAGATTCATCAATAATTAATAACCAATCTTTCGGAAAATAATCAATCAAACATTCCGGCGGTTCCCCCGCTTTTCTACCTGCTAAATGCCGAGAATAATTTTCCACTCCATTACAATATCCCACCTCCCGCAACATTTCTAAATCGTATCTACAACGTTGTTCCAAACGTTGAGCTTCTAACAATTTTCCTGTTTTTTCTAATTCTTCTAATTGCTCTTCTAATTCCACTTCAATATCATTACAAGCCTCTTCCAATCTTTCTTCAGGAGTAACAAAGTGACGCGCCGGATATACATTCAAAGACTCCAAACTTTGGATAATCTTTCCAGTTACAGGGTCAATATAACGAATAGCATCTATTTCATCCCCAAAAAATTCTACCCGAATAATTCTATCCTCATAAGCAGGTCCTATTTCCAAAACATCGCCCTTAACTCTAAACTTTCCTCGACCTAAATCTAAATCATTTCTGGTGTATTGAACTGTCGCTAAATCTCTCAAAATTTGTCGTTGATCAACTTCTTCTCCTACTCGCAAAGGAATAGCTGCTTTTAAATATTCTGCCGGAATTCCTAAACCATAAATACAACTAATCGAAGCCACAACAATTACATCTCGGCGTTCAAAAAGAGACCGAGTTGCAGAGTGACGCAACATATCAATTTCATCATTAATAGAAGCAGTTTTTTCTATATATGTATCCGTCACCGGAATATAAGCTTCCGGCTGATAATAGTCATAATAACTAATAAAATATTCCACAGAATTATCAGGGAAAAAATCTCTTATCTCATTACATAATTGAGCAGCCAATGTTTTATTATGAGCCAACACCAAGGTTGGTCTACCAACATTTTCAATTACAGAAGCTATAGAAAAAGTCTTACCCGTACCAGTAGCTCCTAGTAATGTTTGCAAATTATGTCCAGCTTGGATATTGGTAGTTAATTGAGCGATCGCTTGAGGTTGGTCGCCAGTAGCTTTAAAAGGAGCTTGTAAACAAAATTTTTCCATAATAATCTCAGAATCAATTGTATCATTATTAATGGTAAGTGCTTATGCAAAATAAATTACACAAAGCGTGCTTATGCAAAATAAATTACACATCTCCAATCTTATCCATAAGTTATCAATTCTTTCTCCCTCCATACCTATTCCCTATTCCCTATTCACTCTCTCAACTAGCAAATTCCTAAAAGCACGACTACTTATACTTTAATTCGTCGAACCAGGATAAAAGGAAGGAAAAAGATAAATTTAAAAGTAGATTGAATTTTAATTTAAGAACACTAACTTTAAAATTCGGTTCTGCTTATGAAATCCAAAATTTGAAATAGATAAAAAGGGAAAGTCGAAAGTTTTGCTCTTTAGGTTGTATATCGATTATTTGCTTTTGATTCCTCCTATCCTAATCAAATATTGTATATTTATGTCGCCTAACAAAAACAGTGAAGCGAGTTAAAACAACATATCAAAAAGTAGCAAATATATCTATCATATCTATCATAATTTATCGTGGTAAACGCTACAAAAAAAAGACAAGTAAAATACGCAGATTCAAATGTTGCCCTATTACTGACTCCATCCCTACAAAAATTAGCAAAACTACTCTATCGCACTTATCTGGAGACCCATCCTGACCAAGTTAGATATCCGTTAGGTATTGCTGTTAGTCCCCTTACTTATAGAGCTGGTCTAATATTCTCCCAAAAGCCAATTTTATTACCAGGTGAATTTTTTGTCCCTGTAGAGTTAATTGAATCAAAAATTTATTAAAGAGAAAGAGAGAGTAGAGAGTAGGAGAAAAACCCCTAACCACTCCCAATAAAGGAATAATTTATGATTTATGTACGATAATTGATTTGATGGCGTTGCTGAAATGTAATGGTAAGTAGCTGAAGGTAAAATCGGACAACTTATGTTTTTCCTTGATACTTAATCTAAAAATCATTACCGAATTATTAATTATTAATAATTAATAATTAAATAATTCTGGTTTAAAGCCTCCCCTTGGATAGGGGAAAAAAAGAAATAATATTTCCTTATCTTCAATCCTCTCGGTTTTAACCTTCTTGTAATTATCAATTATCCATTATCAATTATCAATTAATGAACATTCAGCAACGCCAATTTTATTATTTATTATTGGAGAAATCTATTAGTTTTGATATAGCAATTATTGATGAAAAAAATCAAATATTACAACTTATGTACGAATTGCTATATTATGCCTGACTAAAAACTCGGTCAAAGATTACTTTTTACTTTTGAGTTTTGACTTACTTGTAGCGCACTAAAAACTCATTCAGAGATTACTTTTAACTTTTAAATGCATGACTTTTAAATGCATGACTTTTAACTTAAAATATATGAACTTACTCAGAATATGGCCTCTAGCTCTAATGGTATTTGCCCTAGGTGCATCCATCGGCAGCTTTCTCAACGTTGTCATTTATCGGATACCTGCAGGAATATCTATACTTTGGCCTCCATCCCACTGTCCAAAATGCCATAGTCGATTAAAAGCCACAGAAAATGTTCCTATATTTGGTTGGCTATGGTTACATGGACGTTGTGGGCATTGTCGAAATCCGATTTCTATCCGCTATCCAGTAGTAGAATTAATCACAGCCCTACTATTTTTAGTTGTTTTCTGGAAATTTGGAATTACCATCTCGACCCTAGGCTATTGGGCTTTTTTTAGTTGGCTACTAGCTTTATCTATGATTGACTTGGACACCATGACTTTGCCTAATCCTCTAACCCAATCAGGATTAATCTTAGGTTTAGGTTTTCAAATCATTACCACATTAGAGACAAATTTTCAAGTAAATAATCTAATCAATTATCTAATGATAGGTATTATTGGAGCAGTAGTTGGTCTATGGCTCCTTGATTTAATCTCTATATTTGGTTCCATAGCTTTCGGACAAACAGTTATGGGTGGAGGAGATGCCAAACTAGCAGCAATGATAGGAGCTTGGTTAGGTTGGAAATATTTACTATTAACCTGTTTTCTTGCCTGTGGTATGGGAGCATTTGTAGGTGGAGCAGCGATCGCCATAGGTTTACTAGATCGACGACAACCAATGCCATTCGGACCCTTTTTAGCAATGGGGGCTAGTTTAACCGTTATCTGGGGTAGTGATATATTATCTACTTACTTCAATCTTTTTTTCCCTGGGTTCTCATCCTGATTTGAATAAGCAGTAAATTTTGGCCATAGTTTCCGAGTTGAGAGACTTCAGAACTAATACTATAGCGCTACAGATTAAGGTGGGGAAAGCCACTTGTTGCGAAAACCATAAAGTCCAAAGTCTCTGCTTTTCAGGAGATGAAAAAAATATTCACTATACCATGTTGAGAGACGTCAAAACTAAAACTATAGCGCTACAGATTAAGGTGAGGAAACCTCCCCCTGTGGTAAAACGTAGGATATCCAAAGTCTCTCATTTTCAGGGGATGAAAAAAATATTTATTTTACCATATAACCAAGCTGAAAGTAGATGTCGGATTTACTGATTTCGGATGTACTGATTATTGATAACTGATAACTGAAATAGCTGAAGGTATATTTGAGAGGTACTGATAACTAAAATGAGCTGTTGCCTTTAAACCCAGATTTTTGTCAAACACCACACTAATTCTATACAACCATATAAAACAATAGGCTAAATCAACACTCATCAAGCCAAACTTTTTCAAAGGTTACAGAAATTTCTTTAATTTATAGTCAACCAAGAGAACTTTAGGATATAGAATTGCGGTAGTATAACAAAGTATTTCATCAGTGTATTAATCCAAAACTTAAAGTATTGCTCTAACCTTAACCTATAGTGCCATAGATCTGTTGCTAGACAACTTACCTCAATAGGTATATAATAGCGGGCTTTACCAAAAATTTAATCACTGAATAATTAATTCAAAAATATTTTAATGTCTCTATTTGATTGGTTTGCAAATCGACAAAAATCAGCCCAGAACTCTCAACAAAGACCTGAACGAGAAATTGCTGATGGACTTTGGCTTAAATGTGAAGCTTGTGGCGCTCTAACTTATACAAAAGACCTCCAAGCAAATCAAATGGTTTGCCTAGAATGTGGACACCATATACGAGTATCTAGCCAAGAGCGCATTCAGCAGTTGATAGATACTAACACCTGGGTGCCAATTAACGAACAAGTTAGAGGAACAGACCCCTTGAAATTCCGCGATCGCAAAGCATACAGCGATCGCCTCCAAGAATATCAAAGAAAAACTGGACTTCTAGATGCTGTACAAACAGGTATCGGTAATATTGAAGCGGAACCTGTGGCCTTGGGAGTTATGGACTTTGGATTTATGGGAGGAAGTATGGGTTCAGTCGTTGGAGAAAAACTGACCCGATTAATTGAAAAGGCCACTCAAGAAAGTTTACCTGTAGTAATTATTTGTGCTTCTGGTGGAGCCAGAATGCAAGAAGGAATGTTGAGTCTGATGCAAATGGCCAAGATATCCGGTGCTCTAGAACAGCATAGAGAAGCTAAACTGCTATACATTCCAGTTTTAACTCATCCGACTACAGGTGGTGTAACTGCCAGTTTTGCCATGCTTGGAGATATTATTATCGCTGAACCGAAAGCCACAATAGGTTTTGCTGGACGACGAGTGATTGAACAAACAGTCCGTGAAAAATTACCCGACAACTTTCAGACCTCTGAGTATCTATTGGAACATGGTTTTGTAGACGCTATTGTACCTCGTACCCAATTAAAGAAAACTCTGGTCCAGTTAATCCGCCTACATAAACCTCATTCTACCACCCTTAGTTCTGCTGAGTCATTAGAAGCAGGGCCATATTGTCATTTACCCTTTCCGGCAGAACACCATAATTCCTTGACAAATGAGCATAAAATTCAAGCTACACCTCAGAATTAAATTATGGGAACTTCAAAGGAATTTTTGTAACTGGCTTGATCTAAATTATAAACAAACTGAAAAAAATTTATGGGTTTTGCTGATATATCAATCCAAGAAATAGCAGAAGACTTTAATGTCCATGTAAATCAGGTACTTCGTCTTTGTGACCAAATGGGGATTTCTTATAAGCATTCTCAAACTCGTTTGGCCTTAGAGGATGCCAAAGCAATCATGTCTCACATATTGGCCCAAAAACAAAAGTCTGATTCCTAATAGAGGAGTCTAAATACTTGACTAATTGACACTTGAACACTGATAAATAAAAATTAGATTAAAGTTCAGTAAACCTGAAGTCCAGTTACTTCAAGGAAATATTTCCATTAATGAACATATCTGTGTTGGTTGATTAACTTGCCATTTTTAAGGAGAAGAAACTTGAAAAAATTTTTCATAGCTGTAGTTGCCATACTATTCTTGACGTTTCAAACGTTCATCAACAGTGCCACTGCAGCTGAATTAACTGATAACGATCGAACTTTACCTCTGAATGAGGATGGTGAAGAAGTTGTACTTACCATTAAGGAATACACAAGAGGCAGACGGGCATTTAATAATGTTTGTTCTCAGTGTCATGTAGGAGGAATTACCAAAACAAATCCTGATGTTTCCTTAGACCCAGAAGTTTTATCATTGGCCTATCCAGCACGAGATAATATAGAAGGTTTGATAGACTACATGATAAACCCTACTACTTATGATGGGGAGATTGAAATATTTGAGTTTCATCCCAGTATTAAGAGCGCCGATATTTACCCAGAAATGAGAAATCTTACAGAGGATGATTTATACGCGATCGCTGGTTACATTCTTGTACAGCCTAAAGTTTTAGGCAAAGGATGGGGCGGCGGTAAAATCTTCCGTTAAAATTCTTTTTTTTTCAAACATTGATTGATGATTTTAGATTATTGTTTTTTTGATGGGAAAAAATCTATTTTTCTCCTCATTAAAGCCTAATCTAAAATCAGTTATTTATATTTTATATTTGTAGTTACCAAAGTAATAAAAGTATTATGTTCAATAAATCATTACTGATTCGTTTTATACTAATAATATTGATTATTTTTCAGGTAATAATTTTTGATACTCAATCAGCTCAAGCTGCTGTTGATTCCTATATCAAAAGATATTTAGATGCAGAAATACCAGTAGAAATCAAACTTAATGAGCAAGGTGAAACAAAGAAATTTTCTGCTGAAGATTTATCTGAGGGTAAACAAATGTTTGCCAAAAATTGTCTCAACTGTCATGTAGGAGGAGCAAATTTAGTAAACCCTCCAATATCTCTATCTTTGAACAAACTAAAAGGGGCAACACCACCACGAGATAATCTGAATAACTTAGTAGCTTTTTTCAGAAGCCCGATGATATATGATGGTAGTGATTATACATTTTTCTGTCGTCAAGTTACTGAAAATTGGATGTCTCAAGAGACAGTAGAAAAAATGGGTGCATTTATATTAAGAGCAGCACAAAAAGCTCCTGCTTGGGGAGTAGAAGGGATTGAACAATAAATTAAGCTGGAAAAAATAATCATTAAATAGGGTTTGCTGCAAAAGTCTTTTTGTCAAGGTAGGAGTCAGGAGTCATTTCAGTTATCAGTTAGTAGTGACACTTCTAGTAGTGACACTTCGCGAAGTGTCACTACAAAAATTAACGGCGTTGCTGAAATGTAATAGTCAGTAGCTGAAGGTAAAATCGGAAAACTTATGTTTTTCGTTGATACTTAATCTAAAAATCATTACCACTCAGCAACCCAAAATTAATAGTACCTCTGGCTGTTTGCCCAGCATGACCTAGGAAACTCAGAGGCTTGACATAAGGAATATCCTCTTTTTTTATCCCCTTAAAAGGAGAGACGTATACCCTTTTTTTTCGGTCAGGAGAAAGGGCAGTTTTATAGGAGGAAGCAGGAAGAATCTTCCATTGATTTTTATGCCTAACTCTTGTCCAAAATGCTCACTTTTTGAACATGAACAACCTAAAACCTAGCACTTTTTGAGGAACTAAAAAGTTTGAAACCTTGTATCTGCAAATTATTTGAGATTTCATCAGCAAGTGGTAAATAATTGAAAGCTGTAGTAGAGACTTTGATTTCAAGGTCTCTACATTTATGGTTATAAAAGCTATAGCACTACGCATTATGGTTAGGACAGTTCTAAATGCTCAAACGAACGTCAGGGATTATTTTTGACTTTTGACTTGTGCGTAGCGCTATATTATCAACTATGAACCTGTGTTACTACTCCTGCTGTAGCTCCTATACTAGGTCTAGGTGAGTCGGCGATCTGTGGCTCAGAGATATCAAAATCATCCAATGGTTCCAATGGAAATTCTACAGGAAGATCGGCTCCGTTGACCACAACTCCTAAAAACTGAGGGCCAGACTTACTAGATTCATCCTCTTCATCATTTGTGAGCTGTTCTATAACTTCTGTCAACATACCTGATATAGTATATTGTGGTCGAGTCACAATAATCATCCCATCAGTATATGGCTCTAGAATAAAAGCATCATTGTTCTGAGTCATACAAGGAGCATCTAGGATAACAAAGTCAAAACGATGTCGTGAGTCTGAAAGTAGCCTTTGCATTTCACTTGATTCAATGATTCCTCCTGGTTGTTTGACAATACCAGGAGTAGGTATCACATACAAATTTTCTACCTCTGGCACTTGTCGAATACAATCATTAATATCCCCATAATAACGAAGTGGTTCAGCATCGCTATGTGCATTAGGAAAAATTTTGAGAGACTCAGCTTTTGATGGAGACCTTAAGTCTGCTTCAATGACAAGTGTTCGTTTACCTGCTCGTGCAGAAGCGATCGCCAAATTATAAGCACAAAATGTTTTCCCTTCTCCTTTAGCTCCACTACTCAAGAGCAAAACTTTTGGAGGTTGACTTCCCTGACGCTGCAAATTTGTCCGCAACTTTTCATAGAATTCCAAATAAGGTGAATTACGCTCCAGTAACAAAGGCATTTCTTCTAGCTCCATATCTGGATCAAAAAGCATGACATCAGGCAACAAACCCAATAAAGGCACATCCTTTTCCTTTAAAGCTGTTTTGATTTCTTCCCAAGAATAGAACTTGCCAGAAAGCATTCCCAAGACAAAAATTAAGCCTCCACCAAGAACTATACCTGCTAGTCCCCCTACTGCCATCATTAAAGGCATACTTTTTTCCGCTGCCTCGCCTTTCTTAGCAACACCAGCTTTCTGAGCAATGGCTAAACTGCTAGTTATCTCTGCCTCTGCTGCCTCAGCATCTTCTAACTTAGTTTGCATACTATCAAGACGAGACTTTTTCACAGCAACTTCTTCTTGCAAATTCACTAATTCTAATTGCTTATCGGGGATAGTCTTATACTCAACTTCCAATTCCTTCTCAGTTTCAATTGTTCTTTGTAGCTGTCTTTCTAACTGCTCCTTTTGAGCTTTCAGGGAAATGAGGGTTTCTGATAACTGTTGCCTTGTGGGGTCTAAAGAAGCATCAACCCGAATTTGATCTACTTTTCTTAATGGTGCTGCAATACCATTACCTCCTAAAACTTCTGCCGCACGTTGTTGTAGCTGTTTTTCTACAACTTGTTTTTGTCTACGCAACTCAACTACAGGAGGATACTCTTCTCGAAAATCTAACAGTAGCTTATCTAACTGACTCTCTACTTCATATAACTGCACTCGGAGATTTGCTATAATTGGATCGGCGGCGAGTGCCCGTGCTACATAAGCTTGATCTGCAGTTAACCCTAACTGTGTCTCTAAACTATTAATTTGAGCATCTACACCTTCTAACTCTAACTTAATCTGAGTTTGTTGTTGTCGGTTACCTGCGATCGCTGCAGGTAAAGCAGCAGCTCTTGCTGTTATCAACAAAGCTTCTTCATCTCTTTCAAATTTCTGTAGTTTTTCTTGAGCGTTTCTCAAGTCTTCAATTGCTGCAGGTAAACGTTTTTTAACTTCTTCAATAATAGTTGTTTGATAAGTAGCATTAATTTTTCGACTTTGCTTCACGATTTCTGCCATCAGTGCATCTACTGCTTCTACAGCTTTTTCTGCATCTGTATCTTCATACTGTAGAAAGTATACACCTTCTTTTGCGCCGAATTTTGCTCCCTTCAGCTTTCTTGCGTCTACTAATACCTTTTCTGCTGCTGCCTGTCTAACTTCATCATTTAGTAACATATCTGGAGTAACTGCCGCAGCTTGTTCTTGAATTGCAGTACCAGTCTGGGAAAATAATACAGGAGGACGAATACTCCTCAATGTACCTAGAATTGTATGTTTTGGTTCCTCAACTGGTTGCAAAGCAACTATTCCTGAAACACCTACTGCAACTGCGAAAGTTGCTACTCCCACCCACTTGTATAGTCCTAAAGCAATTAAATAACGTTTAACAATTGGTATAGCCATAATCCAGTTTTTATTGATAAATAGAATAGATTTACAACTGAGTTTTTAGGTCTTGGATCTATATTAATATTCGATCCGAATTATATGTCTAAGAATTTCGGAAAAAATCTCTACCTGAAATAGGTATTCATATTTGATTTTTAATAGACTTGATTAGGGATTGCACTATTATACTGATATCGTCAATTTCATTTTTTATTAATTATTATTATTTCTATTATTATTATTACCACCACCAAAGAAAACGTTAGAGGTATCTTGTTGTAAAGACCGAAAAAACAGGACGAATTCCAGAGAAGTTCTAATAGGAAGTGTATATCTTTCAAATAGATGGTTAATGTTATTAATCCAAGTGCGATCAATAACAACTATATCCTCATTCTGAAGCAAAATATTTTGAGAATCATCACCAAATATTGCTTTTTGCCCATTCAGTTCCCGCCTAATTATTTTCCTTTTTTCTTTGTCAAATCGAATTAAATTAATTGCTTTTAAATCCGCTGACTCTACGGCTATACCATTGAGAATATCTATTAATCTGCTACCATTTGGTAGATTAGTAGTAGCCAAGGTATCATTAGGATTACTGAAAATACGAATAGTAATTTGTTGTTGACTCAAAGTCGATTTACCAACTAACTCCCGATCATAACCAAAGTCCGATCCTGGTTCTAGTGTAGGCACAATTACAGCATCGCCATCCTTTAAGGGAATATTGGGCAAGTCAGTAGAATTTTGCAAAGGAGTATATAAATCAATTGTTTCTTCAATCACGGTACCATCACCTAACGTCCGGCGCACTAAAATTCGTCGCAGATCGGCAGTCAGGGAAGCACCACCAGCAGCTAATAAAGCAGAAGATACCTGATTTGCAGGATAATAACCAGGTCGAGTTACTTCCCCATTTACAGTAACAATACCAGTAGCTAAAGCTCCTGCTTGACTATAATTAGTGAGTAACTCTCTGTCTTTTTCTTGAGGTGTAATAGATTTCTGAGAAGGTATAATTACCACATCCCCATCTTCTAAACGTAAATCAGGAGGAGAACCACCTTCTTGTAGTGGGGTTAAAATATTTACTATCTGACTCACTACAGAACCATCAGCTAAGGTCCGACGCACTTCTATATTCCGTAAGTCTGCTGTAAAAGTTGTCCCACCTGCTGCTGATAAAGCATCTGAAATTTGATAATTTCCTCCTACCGGATAATAACCAGGTCTTGTAATTTCTCCAGCAATTGTGACTTGGACTGGACGTTGGACAACTAAAGATATGGATACTTCTGGATTAATGATAAATTTATTTAGCTCAGAGGTGATTTTTGCTATTGCCTCTAATATCGTTAAATCTTGCAATAAGACAGTTCCTATCAGAGGCATTTGAATAGTACCTTCTGGACCTATAGTTGTTGCTACATTTAAGTCAGCAAATCTTTGAACTTGAATCGAAAGTTGGTCTCCCGGTCCGAGTAAGTAACGTCTTAATCGTAAATCTGGGTCTGAATCGAAGTTAGGATCTAAGGGTGGAGAACCTATAGATGGAGATTTTATATTTGTTTGTGCAATATTTTCTTTAGAGTTATTGGGTAATTGGAGTTGCCCATAAGCAGTTTTGGGAAAAACTAACCCAGCTAAGGATAATATTATAGCACTAGAGTAAAATTTGGCTAAGGATAAATAAATTAACTTTCGAGAATAGTAGTTAATCATAAACTTTGAACTAGCTTTGTGTTATTAAATTTTCTTCTTAGGATAAGTAACTCTTTGCGTATTCTAACGAGTATGTCTTAGAAGTTCGAGTAACTTAACTAATTGTGGTTTGTGATATCTCAAATATTATTTGAATGCTTCTGTCATCAGTGATGCTTGAATTTTTTGCCCGATAGAAATGAGTTGTGAGAGATAGGGATCTATATCTGCTAAAGGTTCAACAGGAAATAAAATATTGACTGCTACCCAAGGTACACGCTTTTTGGATATCATAGCCGATCTATCTTTCCAAAACCAATCACCAGGTTCTGGACTTCCTCCTCCAGGCCAAGCATACCATTGCAGAACTGCATAAGTTTGTTTATTTGTCCAGCCTCGAAAGAATCTAGCTTCTATATTAGAAGATTGCTTTTGTGAGTCTGTAGTTCCATTCCCATTACCTGCTATTTCCAAGGTAAATTTAACTCGCTGGTGAGAATCTGTTTTCCAGCGATTAAACCCGTTTATATCCATCCATTCTACTTGGGGCTGGTCTCTTGGTCCATTCGGAGTTAAAAGTAACAAAAATATAGATTGATTATTCTGTTTAACTTCTTGCAGCAACCATTTATGGTCAGCAATTAGAAGTTTTTGATGGGATATTGTTATCAAATCAGAAATAGTTAATCCGTCTTCTCTGATTTGTTTTAAGTCTCTGAAATTACTCATTTGGGCTGTGTTTTCCCATGACCATTTTCCTGTTATATAACCAGGAACAGCACCTACTACTAAAACAATTAAGAAAAACACGAGTAATATAACTTTTGAAAGTTGATATTTGTGAAATAATTTAAAACTGTAAACCATAAAAAGTAATGATAATTTAATTTGGCTATGAGATGATCTGAATCGCCAAAAATAATTGCAGAACTATCTCTTAATTATATGTCTAAGTAGGTAGACAAAAAAAGTTGTAAAATGGAACCTATTTTAAAATCCTGGAAATCATTGAGATTGTTTCTATCTACTCCATTCCACTCACTTCAGAGATAGTTATGTTTAATTACGACCATCTACTTATATACTGTTTCTAGTGGTGATGCATAGTAATGTTAGAAGGAAGTGGGGTACAAGGATTTTTTTTCACAGTCTGTATAGAACCCCTAAGTGTATCTATTTAAAAGTAGAGGGGGAGAAGGGGAGGTGGGGAAATGGGGAGGTGGGGAAATGGGGTGTATTAGATATCTCCCACTCATCCAATCATCAAATCAATTATTACCCATTTTTTATCAATTTCTTATCCCTCCGACCTATTTTCTGGAGATACCTTCAGGGATTCTATAGAGAAAAACTCCAGAAGTATTTAGATGTATGAATACCTTGTTTTACTAAAACACGAGGAGTATACAGCAAATCCTAACAATTCTTCCCATATCCTTATCACCCCATCACCTCATCTTAGTGAAAAACCATTACGCGAGCAGGACTACCCTGTTTTTAAAGTTACTGATGTACACTTGTTTTTTCTTTTCCATGTTGGCTTTTCCCTACAACCTAAAATCCTAAAACTTTGTACCTCAACTCTAATAACAATTTCTATATATTAGATTCATTTGTAGAATCTACTGATTTTGTGAAATAATTATCTATCCAGTTCATAATCAGAATTAATAAACCCAACATACAGGCAGAATACATATCTCCACCCCATCCATCATGTAACCAATGAAAAGCTTCATCTTTACCTGTACCATGAAAAATTGTTAGTACAGTGTTTCTGACAATATTTGCAGTGACACTAACTGATACTGTACTAACGAGTAAAAAAGTTGTCTTAGCACGACTTGCTATAGCTCCAGTCCAATAAAGTAACATTAGAGAAACATAGATACTGGTAAATAACATTTTTAATCCAGCACAATGGGGAGCAACTTCGACAATTCTATCCCCGACATATAAGTATATTTGTTCAACAGTAACCTCCATGTTCAACTGAGTTAAAATAAACCCGGCAACTGCAGCAATAAATTTCTGTAGAGGTAAGGCATAGGGTTCAATTAAGTAGGGAATATAATTAGGACTAGCAAGCAAAATAAATAGTAATGGCATACCCATTAATTTTAAACCTGGTATTCCTTTAAACCAAAGGCAAATTCCTGCCAATATTATCGGAAAAGATAAGTTTATTAAGTCTGGAATACCACTGATATACCAAACTCCTCCAATTCCTAATAATACTGCTCCTAAGGGGTGAGAAATATTTGGCAAGTTTTGCCATTTATGGCGATTATTCCAAACAATATAACTAGCAAAAGGTAAACCTATTATTCCATGACTAAAATATTCATGTTCTATACTTATGCTTTTATTGAGCCATCCATTATACCAATAGATTATTAATGGAGCATACATCAAAAAGATTAGGGCAGCGATGGCTATTGTTAGTAAATTTTGCTCAATAGCAATAGGAAATTTTCGATGGCTTTGCATATTTTTTAGTTATATTGATTGTAATTAAAACATTTAACATTTTAGACTATATCTTTAATTAAAAGATATACAGCATATTGGAAGTCAATTAAGTTAAGTACAGATATTAATTTTAAAATTCTTGTGGGTTGGGCATCTTGCCCGAACTTATGTACTTAACTCAGATCAAATATGCTGTAAATTCAGCAATTTTGAATTGGAAAGATAGATGATGAGAAAAATATTCTATTTCTCTACTTAGGGTAATTGAATAACTCAAATTCATTGGTTTTATACCATTTCACTGTCCATAAGTCGGAAATAGTTTTACAACCTGGAGTGTAAAATAATTCCCGGCAATACTTGTGAGTTAAAAGTTGAAGCCAATAGTATCTATTTTTTTTTGATTTTTTACTTTTTACTTCCGTGAAACGGTATAGATGATATTTTTCAGAAAACACCCTGAACTTTAAAATCAATTAAACCAATAGTTACTAATTGATAATTTGACTAATTGTCTCGGCAACTTGATGAATTTGTTCTTCACTAATTACAGGATACATAGGTAAAGATAAAATCTGTTCGCTCAAAGTTTCACTGTTAGGAAAGTCACCTTTTTTATAACCTAAGTTTTGGTAAGCTGGTTGGAGATGACAGGGTATTGGGTAATGGATACCCACTGAAATTCCTGCGGCTCCTAATTTCTCTTTTAGGGTATCCCGGTTAATTGGAGATTTGTCAGTGACTCGAATCACATATAAATGATAAATATGCCCACTACCACTAACATTCTTTATGGGAGTAATACCTTTCTCTTCCATGGGGCTGAGGAGGTTATCGTACTGTTGGGCCGCTTGGTTGCGATCGCTATTCCAACCTTCTAAATAAGGAAGCTTGACATTAAGTACAGCAGCTTGTATTGTATCAAGTCTACTGTTTGTGCCTACTTCCTCATGGACATATTTACGGGGCGCTCCATAATTGCGGAGAGTTCGCATTTTACTTGCCACCTCTGGATCGGAGGTAATAACAATTCCTCCATTACCAAAGCAACCTAAGTTTTTACTAGGATAGAAGCTAAACGCAGCAGCAGTTCCTACACTTCCAGCACAATATCCTTCTCTTTCGGCTAAATGAGCCTGGGCTGCATCTTCAAATATAATTAGGTTGTTAGCTTGAGCAAAGTCTTTTAGTTCACTAGGAGCTACCATTTGACCATAAAGGTGTACTGGCAATATTGCCTTGGTTTTGGATGTGACAGCTTTTTGAGCAGCTTCCCAGTCAATTAACGCAGTTTCAGCATGGCAGTCTACTAGCACTGGGGTAGCACCAGCATAAAGTACCCCAATTAAAGTGGCAATAAATGTATTAGCTGGTAAAATTACCTCATCTCCTGCACCAATACCACAAGCTTGAAGTCCAAGTGCTATAGCATCTGTGCCACAAGCAACTCCAATGGCATTTTCTACTCCACAAGCTGTAGCGAATGAGGACTCAAATTTTTCTACTGCTTGACCAAGTATAAAATCTCCTCTTTCTAATACTTCCTGAATCGAATTTTCTAATTCACTTTTAAGTGGTTGATGTTGGAGTTTGAGGTCAACGAAAGGAATATTTTTTGGCATACTCTACATATAATATCTATCGGTTGTTTGGAAACCCGTCAGCTTTAGCTATGGTCTGAAAAACCTTCGGCGACTTCTATCATATTCTCCTTAAGAGAGGTTAACCAACTCAAAAGTCAGAAGTTAGAAGTTGTTTTTGTCACGGGGATGGGTGAGTAACCCTCCAAAAACATTTCACCTTAAAAGGCGGGGTTAGGGGTTTTAGACCCAATTATTCTGATTAATGCTTTTGGGTATTGCTTTATACATTAAGTTGGCTTAATTAGTATGTATAAGATAGCACAAATAACTTCTGGAAATGATCGGGGCATAAGATTATCGTCTACCAATCTATAAAATATTGCTACAAATAAGTCTTTTATGGAAAATAATTATCCGTATAATCTAGTGCTACACCACGAGAATTATCAGGGATAAAGACTATACCCAATTTTTATAACCTCAAACATCTTGAGCCTGTCAAGTTGCCTTCGTGGACTACTATAAATTACCAATTAGAACCTATAAAGTCTATTTTTTTCTATAGATTCCAAATGGGTTCTATTGAAAAATAGAGGGATAGATATGGATATAGGGTCATTTTTCTAGCTTTTTGCCCTATTTTCTATTCTCGACTTCCTGACTTCTGACTCCTAACTCCTGGCTCCTTTGCCAAAAACTCGTACCTTTGCTCATATTCCAAATGGCTTCTATATTTATCTTGTTTGAACCAATATTTATCCTCTAAATGAGGTCTCTTGGCCTAAGTTATATAATCTTAATAATATTTTATATGTATTATCTAATAATAGAATTTTAAAAATGTTACGATGATGCAGTATGAAAAACTACATTTACCCTTATGGGTAGCCATTATCTAGTGAGTGTAAGTTGGGAAAAAAACAAATGGCTTCAGCTACAGATAACAAAGAAAAACAAAAAGCTTTAGATTCAGTCCTAAAAACGATAGAAAAAAGTTTTGGTAAAGGTTCAATTGTCCGTTTGGGAGATGCTACCCGCATGAAGGTAGAAACAATCCCTAGTGGGGCACTGACTTTAGACTTAGCATTGGGAGGGGGCTTACCCAAGGGCAGAGTTATTGAAATTTATGGGCCAGAAAGTTCGGGGAAAACTACTCTTGCTTTACACGCGATCGCTGAAACTCAGAAAACAGGAGGTATAGCAGCTTTTGTAGATGCGGAACACGCTCTAGACCCTACTTATGCTGCTGCATTAGGAGTAGATATTGAGAATTTATTGGTCTCTCAACCTGATACTGGGGAGATGGCTTTGGAAGTTGTGGATCACCTTGTTCGTTCTGTAGCTGTTGATATTGTGGTTGTTGACTCGGTAGCAGCATTGGTACCTAGAGCTGAAATTGAGGGAGATATGGGAGATTCTCACATGGGTCTCCAGGCTCGTTTGATGAGTCAAGCGCTACGGAAAATTACAGGTAATATTGGTAAATCTGGTTGTACAGTAGTTTTTCTCAACCAACTTCGGCAAAAAATAGGTGTTGTTTATGGTAATCCAGAAACTACTACTGGTGGTAATGCTCTTAAGTTTTATGCTTCGGTTAGACTTGATATTCGTCGTACACAAACTTTGAAGAAATCTTCAGAGGAATATGGTATTCATGCTAAGGTAAAAGTTGCTAAAAATAAGGTTGCTCCTCCGTTCCGTGTTGCTGAATTTGATATTATTTTTGGTAAAGGAATTTCTAATGTCGGTTGTATTATTGACTTAGCTGAAGAGACAGATGTAATTAAACGTAGAGGTGCTTGGTATAGCTACGAAGGAAGTAATTTTGCTCAGGGTCGAGAAAAAGCTATTGCCTATATGGAAGAAAACATTGACTTTGCCAGAAAAATTGAAGGTAAAGTTCGGGAACAGTTAAGTGATGGTGCTGTGGTTTCTGCTAATTCTGTGGCACAGGTTGATGAAATAGAAGAGGATGAAGATGAGGATGAAATTCTAGAAGAAGAGTAAATTTTGGTTTTGGTAAATAAAGGTATGAAAATAAAAATTGAACAATCTCAAATATTTGTTATTCAATAGATTAGCAATTACCAAAAAATACAAATCATACCCTCATTTACCAACGCCTAAAGTTGAGCTGTACTTTAGTGTTTCATAGTTGCGTTAATTTAATATCTAAAAAATTACGCAACTATAATCTTTAATCTTTTTGGCATTGGTAATTATTCAATAATTAATAATTAACAATTAATCATGAGGGTTTGCGTATAGAAAGTATTAGTGTTAAGGCTAGGAGTCAGGAGTCGTAGGGGCGATTAGCGTTTGCGGAGCATGACCGAGGAAATCGCCCCTACAGGAGAAACGGGTAATTTAGAGGAGCAGGAATTACGCCAAGGTACTATATATAGAGTTCAAAAACTATAGCGCTATAGTTGGGAACACCATATACATAGTATCTGGGTAAATCCTAACATTGCTAAATTATCTCAATCCGATGCCCAATTTCTAGAGACCATATAACTATATTTAACTATAATGAGGACTTACGCCAAAGTACTATATATAGAGTTCAAAAACTATAGCGCTATAGTTGGGGACACCATATACATAGTATCTGGGTAAGTCCTAACATTACTAAATTAGGGTTTGCGCTCAAAAGTCTTTTTTAAAGAGTAGGAGGAGAGGGGAGAGTAGGGGAAGAATTTTTTTGCTATACCATGCCCTAGAAATGTCCTCCTTTTTGAGCATCAAGAGCTGAAAACCAGGTACTTTTTCAAGACCGAAAAATCCTTTTAGATTTAATCAGCAAGACCTAAATTATCTCAATCCGATGCCCAATTTCTAGAGACCATGTAACTATATTTAACTATAATGAGGACTTACGCCAAGGTACTATATATAAAGTTCAAAAACTATAGCGCTATAGTTTGGAACGCCATATACATAGTATCTGGGTAAGTCCTAACATTGCTAAATTATCTCAATCCGATGCCCAATTTCTAGAGACCATATAACTATATTTAACTATAATGAGGACTTAAGCCAAGGTACTATATATAGAGTTCAAAAACTATAGCGCTATAGTTTGGAACACCATATACATAGTATCTGGGTAAGTCCTAACATTGCTAAATTATTTCAATCCGATGCCCAATTTCTAGAGACCATGTAACTATATTTAACTATAATGAGGACTTAAGCCAAGGTACTATATACATAGTATCTGGGTAAGTCCTAACATTGCTAAATTAGGGTTTGCGCTCAAAAGTCTTTTTTAAAGAGTAGGAGGAGAGGGGAGAGTAGGGGAAGAATTTTTTTGCTATACCATGCCCTAGAAATGTCCTCCTTTTTGAGCATCAAGAGCTGAAAACCAGGTACTTTTTCAAGACCGAAAAATCCTTTTAGATTTAATCAGCAAGACCTAAATTATCTCAATCAGATGCCCAATTTATAGAGACCATGTAACTATATTTAACTATATAAGGACTTAAGCCAAGGTACTATATATAGAGTTCAAAAACTATAGCACTATAGTTTTAAACGCTATATAGACAGTCTCTGGGTAACTCCTAACATTCCTAAATTATCTCAATCCGATGGTAAATTTCTACAGACCATATAACTATATTTAACTATATAAGGACTTACGCCAAGATACTATATATTAGAGATATAGAGTTCAAAAACTATAGCGCTATAGTTTTAAACGCTATATAGACAGTCTCTGGGTAAGTCCTATTATATGACTATATTTATTTACAAACTTTATTATACTTAGGGTATGTCATCAATTAGAAGTTATAAGCTTTGTAAGTCAAGGTCTTTATCATTTGGAGTCCTTTCAAGACCAAAAACTAAAAACTCTTGCTAGATAACATTTGCAGATTTAATTGATGACACGCTCTAGTATATGCTCATACAAACCTGTTTTTTGATTATTTTTTCCCGAAAAAGTTCAGCAACTCTCGATTCACTGTGTGGGGTACTTCTTGCTGAATCCAATGACCACAGTCAGGGATAACTTTTAACCAGAAAGGAGCAGCAATTAATTTGTCTAAACCTTCTGTAAGTTTTTGACTTAAAAAATAATCTTCTTTACCCCATAAAATTAAAGTAGGTGCTGTAACTTTTTCTGGCTTAGGGTTAAAGTTTTTTAGCCAATTTTGAGGCAAAAGAAATTGACGATAGTGATTAATTGCAGCGACTAAAGCTCCTGGTTTCTCTAAAGCTGCTTGATAAATCTGAGTAATTTCAGTAGTAAAAGCACTTTTACGAATTGCTTGTCCTTGAAAAATTCCTTTGATAAATTCTCTTAAGTTTTGCTGGATTAGCCATTCTGGAATTCCTGGAACTTGAAAAGCTAATATATACCAACTTCTGCGTATTTGATCTACATTTCCTGCCAATTCTTGAATTAATTTTTGTGGATGAGCTGCATTCAAGATTGCTAGACGGTTTAAGTATTCAGGAAATTTTTGAGCTAGATGCCATGCGATCGCCCCTCCCCAATCATGTCCAACAATATGTGCCTTAACATAACCTAAACGTTCAATTAGTCCCCGAATGTCAGCAGCTAAAGTATCTAAGTCATAACCATTATCTGGTTTATCGGAATCATTGTAGCCTCGTAAATCTGGAACTACAACCTTAAAATGACGTGCCAATGCCGGCATTTGATACCGCCAAGAATACCAGAATTCTGGGAAACCATGAAGGAGTATGACTAATTCTCCCTCACCTTGAGTAACACAATGTAGGCGAATATTATTGGTGTCTACAAAGAAATGTTGCCATTGAGATTCTAGAAGACTCATAGTTTGCAATCAACTCTCCTATCTTGCCAGACCGCTCTATACTTTGTTAGTAGTAATTTGTGTCCAGCTAATGTTAAATTTTTAACTTATCTATATCTATAGATTAACATCCGGTTAAGCCACATTGTCAGATTAATAGACAAGTAGCTTTTTCTATCTTGGTTACAGCAATTATTAGGTTGCCAATTTTTATACCTAATAGGACTTACCCAAAGAAACCCGGTTGCTAGGAAAAGTTATTTGTTTGAAAAATATGGATATATGAAAAAAATCGGTTTCTCGATTCCCATCCCTGAGTCCTGACTTAGTTGTTCGTACAAAAGTTTACTCAAATAGCTTTTCAGCTTGTACCAATTTCAAATACCTTAATTGGGTAGAGCTATAAATAATTCTATCAATTATCAAAGGCAAAAAAAATCATCCATTACCCTTGATTGATTCTTGAGTTTTTCTTGTAGAGAATGTATATGTATAGGGTTTGCTAAATAAATACTTTTTGTTGAGGTAGGGAGTAGGGAGTAGGGAGTAGGGAGTAGTTAATAATCAGGAAAAATAGGAGTTATACAGAAGGTAGTCATAAAGTATAGCAAGAGTGATTTTTCTGCCTCGCGTCATCCCAATATTCTAAGTTTTTGAGGCTCAAGGACTGAGAACCAAAGTATTTCAGACTCAAAAAGGCTAATACCTTTATCTGTCAATGCTTTGATATTTAATCAGCCAGCCCTATATAGTATTTTCAAATGATATGTAAATCAAAATTTAGTTTTTTTATAATAAAAAAGCATTGTGCAGAATACCACATATCCTTGTGTTAATCTACTATTTCATGCTGTTTTCCCTTCTTCCCTATTCCCTCCATACCTATTCCCTATTCCCTTTTTAATAGAACTTAGTTTCCACATATCAAATGAAAACTCTATAGATAGAATAAATTTATGGAAGTTTTATCTGTAGGTTATATGAGTTTCAAAAAATACTCTCTAGTAGTATTTTCTTGACAGAAGTTAGGAGTCAGAATAACGGATTCACGAATTATCGATTTCTAGAATGTGTCTTGATTAGAGTCAAACTGCTGTTAATGGACTAAACACAGTTCGATAAGTTTAATAAATTCTTTTTCTGCCAATTAATTTTAATTACAGCTCTATGATTGGCAGGAAGTCCATTAAAAGTTTTGTATTTATTCTAATTAATTATCTTTTTTGAATTTAGTATTACAACCACGAGGTCTCACCCAGGATCACTCTTGGACTAAATTGCCTTATTCAGGCTGAAGTCTTCCTGCCTCAGTTGATTAGACTTTTGACAAGGCTGAATCTGATTTTTGACCAAATTAGCTAGTTCTTGTAGTTGGCTAATTGCTTCAGCTCCTTCTAATTTCATTAATTCACGGTCATCTCGCATTTCTGTCCATGTAATTCCATAATCTGATACGAGAAAGCGAATCAGATGATTTTCTCCTAGACTGACCATGAATGATGCACTATTCCTTTGACCTCCACAAGTGTAACAGGATGCCAAATATCCTCTATTCTCTAGAACAATTGCTAGAGCTTGTAAATTCATTACTAGGTCTTGTACAAATTGACGATGTTGTTCTGCAAGTCTATGAAACACAATAATCCTCCTATCACCACAACCCTAAGATTTTAGACAATGTTTAAGTTTTTATAAAATTTTTTTGTTTAACTTCTGAAATAGTATAAACCCAATTATCTTTTATCGCATATCTCTTAAATGGCCTTTAATACCATATCTCTTAAGTTAACTGATAGGATTTTTGAGCAAAGTATCAACCACAACATTCAGCTAAATGCTTGTATTTTCTAGACTCAAGCCATTAATTTAGCTTCTCAAATCAGGTATTAAGAAACTCAAATTCGGAAATTATATAAATAATTAATTATCGCTATAAGTAAAACAGTATCTAGACCAATTAATAGTTATAAGCAATAGTTATTAATCACAATCCAATTGCAATTTTATTTAACCCAATAAAATATAAGTTTTTCTAGGGGTGAATTGCTGTGAATTTGCAATTAATTATTGGAGACTTTGTATAAACAAAATATTTAGACCCCATCAGGATTTAGGGATATAAAATCATGTTGAGGGTTATTGATTTTGCTAATCTTAGTCCGTTTTAGTTACTTCAAGTTATAAATAATAAATGTTTACCAAATTATTAATTATTAATTATTAATAATTAAATAATTATGGTTTAAAGCCTCCCCTTGGATAGGGAAAAAAAAGTGCTAGGATATTTCCCGATATTCAATTCCGTAACGGTTTTAACCAGAGGTAATTATCAATTATCAATTATCAATTATCAATTAATGAATTTAGCTACCCAACTTTGAATATTTGATTTGGTCAGTTGTTTTTGACACCTATTAATCAGGAATTAATCTGCGATAAAGATTATCATTTTTGACAAAATCAAGCTCACAAATTTTATCTTTATTTTCTCTTTAATAAATATCAATAAAATTAGCAAAAATCAATACTGCTTTTGGCTGAATTATCAGTCCATATTCATTAATTTAATTAAATTAATTCCTTGGTAATATTTTTGATTATCTTAGCCACAAAACTAATTTGATTAATCCTTACCCAATTAAAAATTAGGAATTAGTTAATATTTTTTTCTAACTTTTATCTAGCTTTCTAGAGCAAGAGTTATTCAACTTGCCACCATCCAAAAGCAGGACCGATAAATCTAACTGTTAACCAGCCAAAAATAAGGAATCCAATACCAATCCATGCACCAGTTGTAGTTAACTGCATAAATTGTTGACTTTGACTTTTAGTAATTGGCAGCCAAGAAATAAATCGTGATTCTTGACCGTACTCTTCTCCTAGTGCTTCTTTACGACGCTTTGCTTCACCCATAAATTATCTCAATCTTTATTCAGTAATTTATATCTAGATCATAACAATAATTATTAGTAAAAATAAAGCTCAGTTTGTTAAATCTGTTTAAAAAAAGTATCGAAAAAGTTTACTTTAAGAATTAGTTCTTAATCTATTTATTAATCAAGCAATACTAACTAGGGTTTGCTGAATAAGTCTTTTATAGGACTTGCGCAAAGACTATGTATATAGTGTTCAAAACTATAACGTTATAGTTTTTTTACTCTATATATAGTACCTCTGCGTAAGTCCTGTTTTAGTTAGGAGGCAGGAGTCAACGCACCCCTAACCACTTCTGGAAGGGGAAGTCAGGAGGAATGGGAATTATAAAGTATAGCAGTGAGCGCTCAGGTATTTACAAGGCCCAGCTCAAACTGCCTTCTAGAAAAGGTGTACAAAAAATAATGTGTAAATATGCCAGCCCACATTGCTATAGGTAGTCAGAAAAATAGTCCCTTAATTTTCTGCCTTATCCAAGTTAAAATCCTAACTTTTTAATCTTTTTAGACCAAAAACTTTGCACTTTTTCCAGACCTATAAATGCCAAAACCTTTATGTGTCAAGACTTTGATGTTTATTCAGCAAGCCCTAAATAGGGCTTGCTGAAAAAGTCTTATGGGTAAGTGTAGGAGTCAGGAGTCAGGAGTCAGAAGTCAGGAGAAGTGGGAATTATAGAGAAGGCAGGAGGAAGAATAGTAAGAGTGATTTTTCTGCCATAATCTATCCAAAATGCTCACTTTTTCGGCTTTATCAACCAAAAAGCTGGTACTTTTTCCAGACCTAAAAAGGGTAAAACCTTTATCTGTAAATGCTTTGATGTTTATTCAGCAAGCCCTAAATAATATACCAATTTGCTTGGAGTTGAATATTAATCCCACTCCCTACTCCCTACTCCCTACTCCCTATTCCCTTCTTCAAGTTAACCATGTAGTATCTAAGTAATTAATTTTGGCAAAAGGACTAAGAGCTGCTAAAACTTGCTTGCCATAACTACGATAAATCACACGATTATCTAACAGAGCAACGACACCTTGAGATTCTCGCACAGAGGCAATAGCACGTTGTAACTCTTGTAGTGCCTTTGGTAAAAGGTATAATCTAAACCAATCTAAACCTCGTTGCTTATAAAAATTTACTCGTCCAGATACTAACGGATGTTCCAAAGATGGAAGGGGCAAAGTAGTAATTATTAATAATTTAGGTGTTTTGAGTACTCTTTGATGTTCTTGCCAAAATTCCCAACCAGTAATTAAAATTCCATTTTCTTCAGGAGAAACAGTTTCCACTTGAACTCTGGAACCAAATTCAGAGGCCAAAATAGCACCTACTTGATTTTTAAGTGGTACATCTCCGATCAGGATTACTATTAATCCATCAATAGCACTGGAACTGATGTACAATAAAGTCTGAATTTCTGCAATTAATGCTGCTTGAAATTGAGGTGTGTTTGGCATTGGTAAACCATTGGGCAAATATAATTGAATCATCTCATTGCGACGATCAGGGGAAAATTTAACACAGGTTAGATCCCCTAGCCCCATCATCTGTCGATAGCTATCAGCTTTCGCTTCTAGGTCTAATGCTCCTCCAATAATTACAACAGGTTGTTTAGTCCAAATATTCTGGAGAGCTTCAGATAAATCATAAGGAGTACAGTATAAAGAAAATGATCCTCTCTGGCGATGAATTTCTGCCCACCTTAGTTGTCCATTGCTTTGCCATTGAAACCAAAAATCATTATTCAAATGATTACTATGTAATTCCTTATTTCCTGAAGGCAATGACAAACTTTCGATGAGATTTTGTAAAATTTGTTGCTCATGTTGTTCAATTAAGTAGCAACTGTAGGGATTAGCTGGATGTTGAAAGAGCGATCGGGTTAAGTTAATCCTTGTCTGACGAATTAAGTCAGCTTGATCAGGATAAACTTGCATCAGTTGATTCCAATTGGTAGGTAAAAAGCGAGTAGTTAAATAATTTTGTACCCAAATTTCTAGATCATCTGCCCAATCAATAATTGTCGGAATACCTTTAGAAAACTGCTCATCCTGCCATTGGCTAACTAACCAAGCTTCGGGCGTCATCAGTAGTAGTCCATTAAAATCAGGGTCTTGTGGAGGATAGGTTTGGATTGCTTTATTAAGGATTGATGAACTAATCTGAGAGTGGTTAGCTAGTAATCTGGGAATTTCAACAGTGAGTAAATGTTCTTGTACTGGCTGAGGAGCAACTAATATTGTTTTTCTTGGCCACATTAATATTGGTAGCAGATAACTCAATTGATATTGTTGATTATGGCTACCTGGTGGAGAAGCTGTTTGAATTAAAGCACTACGTCCCAGTCGCAAAGCCCTTGCTACTAGCCGTGCCATCGTTAAATTATGAGGCCAGTAAGGTTGATTTTGCGATTGTAGGAAATTCAGCAGAGATTGATGGACTTCTACTTCGATCACAGATTTTAACCAAAGTGATAAAAGCTATTAATAAAATCAGCTACCTTATTATCAGGGGGTAAAGAGAATTTTTGTTCATCTATATTTTTACAGATTTTTTTCCCAAAGTCTGGATTGTTACTTACTACTAAACTCTTACCACTTGAATTATTTAAAATTAACTGAGTAGGGGTTGAAAAAAAAGTAATTTTGCCTCTAACAGAGTCAATAATTTTTTTTATTCTCTGATTTTTTTGGATGATTTGTTCCATGCCAATTTCTAATTCTAATATTTTGGCATTGATTTTTTGTAAAGGGTGATTTTTGACAATTTCTATAATGTTAACTTGAGCTTTTTTAGCATCAGCAAAAGGTAAGATCACTATAAATGCTAGTATAAATAACAGTTCATCACTGTCTACTCTAAAATTCAAAATAGTTCTTTGGTAGTTAACTTCAATACTAGGAGGACGATTAATAAAATCGTAATCCTTAGCCAAGTGATAGTAAGTTGTAGTAAGAGCCACATTAGCTTTCAAGTCTAAAGTTGAATCAACAAGAATTTGAACTATTGGGGATTGATGGTTAAAAAATCTCTTAGATTCTGCTGATGATTTAAAGCGATAAACTTGACTACGATCGCCATTGGGACTAACATCAATCCATTCACAAACAATATCTTCCGCTTTAAGATTTAATCTAGGAACTTCATAAAGTTTTGCTCCAGTTAAAATTGCTCCTGATAAATCTACTCCCACTAAATCAGCTCTGACTAAATTGGCTTCGCTTAAATCAGCATGAACTAGACTAGCATTGGTTAATTTTGTGTTAGTTAAATTCGCTCCGCGAAGATTTGCTCCACTCAATTTAACATTACTGAGGTCGGCATCAGTTAAATCAGCTCCATTGAGAATAGCCCACCTGAGATTTGCCCCATTAAATGTGGTATTCCTAAGATTAGCCATACTAAGGTGAGCCTGTCTCAATTCAGCATTGGTAAAATTAGCCCCCTCTAGATCTGCTTTTGTCAGATCGGCATTGTGGAGGTCAGCTTTTTCTAGATTAGTTCTTTGTGCTAGAGCAAATCTGAGATTTACGCCACTCAGGTTGGTTTGACTTAAGTTAGCTTCTGTGATATTTGCTTCTCTCATGTCGGCCCCACTAAGATTGGCTCGCCTAAGATTAGCTAGAGTTAATTCTACTCTAACTAACTCTCCTTTAACTAGGGTAGCTTCTACTAATTCAGCTTCACTCAGATTAGCTCGGACTAGATTGGCCACATTGAGAGTTGCTTGATTTAATATAGCCTTTTTCAGATTGGCACTACTAAGACGGGCTATATTGAGATTAGCTTTAGTAAGATTGGCTTCACTGAGATTTGCACCACTGAGATTACAAACAAATAAAGTAGCATTACTAAGATTAGTTTTGCTCAAGTTCATCTGACTCAGGTTGACTTCTGTCAAGTTAATGGCAGCAAAATTTCTTTTTCCTTGTGCATATTTTTTGACTAATTCGTATCTTTTTAATATTTCTTCTGACATTTGTTATTAAGTAGTCAAGTTTACTAGATATAGCAATTCTTATACTGGTGATGTACAAAATTCTAGGTTTTAGGGAATAGGGAACAGGTCATTTCAGTTAGCCTCCTCCGGAGGAACTGCGCAATTCAGTTATCAGTACCTCTGGGGCTAACCCAGAGGCTTGAAATAATGAACTGTTATCTTTTCATCTTCTTAAAAGGGGAGACTTTAGACATTATTTTCTAGTAAAAAGAAAGAAAAGATAAGAGTGTACCTCACGCTTACTAAAAAAACCTATAGTTTTTTCAATTGTTTTTAAGATGATTATAATTACGGTCTATTTGTCAATAAAAAATCAAACCTGTGTATAAGCTGGGTAACGGTTATAATAAAGGGTTTTTGACTTCATTTTGGATAAATATCTACTGACCGAAAAATTTGGGTTAATAGCCTCCTCTCCTAAGGGGATAAAAAAAGAATATTCCGTATTTCAAGCCTCCTGGTTTAGCAGGAAGTACTGATAACTTGTAACTTGTAACTTGTAACTTGTAACTGAATTGCGCAGTTCCTCCGACAGGAGGCTAACTGAAATGACATACCCTATTCTCTATTCCCTAGAAACACAGTTTTCTAACATTTTTTGATCGAATTGGTATTAGATTTGTTCGGAATTTGACTCTTTTAGAGGTTTATCACTATGAGTACCATAAATTACAGCAGTTTTCATTTTAGTAGAACAAAGTAGGGACGTTCCATGGAACGTCCCTACAAGGGTTGTCGTTTTGACTATGTACTTCATCTACCTGAAAACCTCTATAAACAATTGATTCAAGTGTTTTTCCCCAAAACCTCATACCAAATATCACTGATGTTTGGTATGTTTTATCTGTTACTTAATATTAAAATCTTTCTAACTTATGACTTATATTTTATGACTCCTGACAAAAAAAATCTATAGCACAACTTTTGATATTTTGTCAAATTATTTTTTTGCCTCGATCTGCTCCTAATTTTATACAGTAAAATCTAGTTATTCAGAAAAATTTTTGACAAATAATACTAGGTTTTTATGAAATTGTTGACGATTTATAAAAGAGTTGACTAAGTATTCTTGATTTATATCTTTTTTGATTAAAAAATTAGAGATTGCTTCGGTATAATCTAAACTATTTGTGACACAAAAATCTTGTCCTATTGAATTAACTATCTTAATTTTTATAAGGGAACTGAAAAACTTTAAATTTTGTATTTGAGGAGGTTGAGTATTATTAGCTTTTAGTTCATCAATTATTCTTTTCATTTTATTAAGGCTTACCCTAATCTTAGCAAAACGATTGGATGTTCTAACATCTAAATTTCTAGAGTAGTCTTGGAAAATTTGCTCGATTAATTCTAAAAAATAATTTTGAGTTAATGTAGATACTTTAAATGGATAAATCATCAGATATGCAGTAGGAAATAACTGCTCATCTTTATCTACTCGAATTGATAGTATAGTTTTTTGATAATTTACTTCGATATTAGGAGGTAATCCCAAAAGATTATACTGTTTATAAATTTGACGATAGATAGCAGCTAAAGCCAAATGAGAATCAGGATATAAAGGTGCATCAACCGTAACTTTTACAGTTGGTTGACTAGCATTAAAAAAAAGCTTAGATTGTTCTGGAGTCAAGTTGATAATTTTACTACCATCACCATTGACACTCATATCAACCCAATTACAAGTAATATTTTCCGCAATTATCCTAAATCGTGATACTCCATAAAGCTTACTACCTGTTAGGGTTGCTGATGTTAAATCTACTCCTTCACAACTAACATAAATTAAATTACTTTTGGTTAAATCAGCATTAACTAAAACAGCATTAGATAAATTAGAATTATGTAAGTTTGCCCCATGTAAATTTACGCTATTGAGTATAGCTGAATCAAGATTAGCTCCATTCAAATTAGCTCCTGTTAAATCAGCCTCTGTTAAATTAGCTCCTTTCAAATTAGCCTGACTTAAATTAGAGAGAGAGAGATTAGCTTGTGTAAGTTCAGCATTATTAAAATTAACTCCTCTCAAATCAGCTTTACTAAGATTTGCTCTATGTAAATTAGCTCTTTCTAAGTTAGCATTGGCTAGACAAGAACTTCGTAAACGGGCAGAATGTAAATCTACTAATTGTAGGTTAGCTTGTTTTAAAATAGCTTCTCTTAAATCAGCCTCTGTTAAATTAGCACCTTTGAGATTAGCATTACTCATATTTGCCCGAATTAACTCTGCTCGAATTAACTTGGCTTCAATTAATTCAGCATTGCTTAAATCAGCTTGAATTAGATTAGTAAGGTTGAGATTTGCACCGTTAAGTTTAGCATGGGTAAGATTTATTTTAGTCAGTCTGGATACATTTAGTTTGGCTCCATTCAGGTTAGCTTCACTAAGATTAGCTTCAGTCAAATTAGTCAGATTTAATACTGCTTGACTTAAATTAATCTGATTGAGATTAACTTTGCTAAGATTGGCTTCACATAGAATAATACCTGTAAAGTTTTTTTCTCCTTTTGTGTATTGTTGAAGTATTTCTTCTCGATTCATACTTTTATAATATATTTATTTGAAACTTGATTTTTTTGCTTTAAGCATAGATTTTAATAGCTAAAGTATACTATTTTTACTTTGCTGCCTTTCTAGAGAAATAAAACAAGAAAATCCTTAATATTGTTTGACTTTATTTTTTTGACATTATACCAAGGGCGATAAATGTTTTTTACATAAGGTAGAAGGAAAAGGGAAGAAGGAAGAAATATTCAATCACAACAGGGAAAAATGATAAATACTTTGACAGTATCTATTATTTTGCACACCTTTTTGTTGTATTCTTTTTTCTAGCCTAGTATTATCAAGTCTATTCCTTTGTAGAGATTTTGTATACAATATTTTCTATTTATAATTAATTTATGTAGTTGTGCAAAATAGATTTCCTAGTTGAGAGAGAGAACAGGGAACAGGAAACAAGGAAAAATAATTGATAATTTATGGATAAGATTGGAGATATATGATAAAAATTATAATTAATTTTGCATCATCACTTACTATAGCAATCCTAAATAGGTTGTGACAAATTAAAAAGTAAATAAAAAAGTTGAAACTCCTTCCTGTTCCCTATTCCCTGTTCCCTGTTCCCTAAAAAGCAGTAAGATTTTTGCCACGAATAAAATAGGATTGCTATAGAGATTATACCAGTTTAATAAATATTAGCTACAAATCAGATTAGCTCTGATTATCACTGCTTATTTTTTGTAAAAAGTTATTGATTTGATTGAGGGAGTAAAGATAGATAATTTTTCTTTCTTTTGTCTCACTTTCTTCCCAAAAAAATCTTCTATAGAGATTAAATTTATTTATGATTTATGAAAGCCATCAATAAAATCAATAATTGTATTAAGAGAATATGGTTCTGTTTGAGGTACTTGAATTATAGTTTCTACTTCACGATTTTTACTAACTTTATTTACTATTCGTTTACCAAATGTAGGATGATGGTAGAGATTAAATTTTTGACCGCTGGAATTAATTATAGTTATTCTTGTTGCTGTCTGAAAAAATTTAATTCCGTTGCAAAATTTCAGTAATGCTTTGTCTTTCTTAATTTGATTAACTTGTTTAATTGATTTAGTTAAAACCGTACTTAACTGTCGAATTGTTTTAGCTACCACAGGAGTTAAATAATTTATATCTTGGGAGTTAAGAATTTTCATAATACTAATAATACTCTCTTGGGTTTTAGCAGAATCATTAAAAGGTATAATAGCGATATAAGCAGTAGCAAATAACTTTTCATCGCTGTTCATTGGAAACGAAATAATTGTTCTGCAAGAATTAACTTCTATAGAAGGAGGTTTATTTAGCTGTGGTAAATACTTACTAACTTGATAATATGTTGCAGCTAGAGCATAATGACTGGAACTATCTAAGGGACTATCAACAATAATCTTTACTTGAGGAAGAGTCTCATGAAAAAAACTTTTAATTTTGCCAGAATTGAGAGAATAAACTTGACTTTTATCTCCATTAGCACTTAAATCAACCCATTCACAACTTACTGCTTCTGTTTTAATTCCGAGGCGAGAGGCACCAAAAATTTTTGCTCCTGTTAAAGTTGCCCCCGTTAAATCTGCTCCAATCCAATCTACTTCAATTAAACAGGCACTTGATAAATTAGCATGAACTAAACTAGCATTTAAAAGGTTAGCTTGGGATAAATCTGCTCTACTTAGGTCAGCACCACTGAGTTTAGCATCACTCAGACTCGCCCACTTTAGTTTAGCTCCATTTAAATCAGCCCAACGTAGGTTAGCCCCACTTAAGTCAGCTCCATTCAAATTTGCACCACTAAGATTAGTTTGTCTCAATTCGGCACCACTCAGGTCTGCACCACTCAGGTCTGCACCACTCAGGTCTGCTCCTTGCAAGTTAGCTTCTATTAAATGAGAGCCTGTAAGAGAAGCAAAACGCAAGTTAGCTCCCTTTAAATTAGCGCCACTAAGATTAGTTTTTCGGAGTGTCGCTTCAACAAGACTTGCTCCACTTAAGTCAGCTAAAGAAAGATTTGCCCCACTTAATTCTGCCCTAATTAATTCTGCTCTGATCAATTTTGCAGCAATTAATTGAGCTTTTTTCAAATTAACTAAAACTAGGTTCGCCACATTCAAATCAGCGCCATTTAAGTTTGTGCCACTAAGATGCGCTCCATTAAGTTTAGTAATATTAAGTTTAGCTTTACTAAGATTAGAATCTGTTAAATTTGCACCGCTTAGGTTAGCAACACTGAGGTTGACTCCGCTAAGATTTGCGCCACTGAGATTAATACCAGTGAGATTGGCCTCAAAAAGATTGAGGTCAGTAAAATTTCTTTCACCAGCAGCATATTTTTGTTGAAGTTCTTCGATTATCATTAGGGCGCACCCTGGTATCATGCCCATTACATTATGATGAATATAGGTATTGTCGGATTAGGTTTAATTGGTGGCTCACTTGGATTGGATTTAAGAACCTTAGGTTATCGTGTTTTTGGGGTCTCTCGTCGAGAACAAACTTGTCAAAAGGCAATTGCTCTTGGAGCTGTTGATGAAGCTAGCTTGGAACTATCTTTACTGTCTATTACTGATTTAATATTTATCTGTACTCCCATCTCCAGTATTATTCCTACTCTAGAACAGCTTATTCCCTTTATTTCTTACTCTGCAATTCTAACTGATGTGGGTTCTGTTAAGACACCCATTGTGGAAGGTGTTTCTCAAATTTGGCCTAATTTTGTAGGTGGACATCCCATGGCGGGTAAAGCAGAAAGTGGGATTGAAGTGGCTCAGTTGGGTTTATTTAAGGATAGACCTTATGTGCTGACTCCTACTGAAAATACTCCCCTAGAGTCTGTGGAGAAAGTTGAGACAATAGCTAGGTTGCTCCAGAGTCAAGTTTACTTTTGTGACCCCCATGAACATGATCGAGCTGTTGCCTGGATTTCTCATTTACCTGTGATGGCCAGTGCTAGTTTAATTTCTGCCTGTATGAGTGAGACTAATCCTACTGTTGTTAAGTTAGCACAAGAGTTGGCTAGTTCTGGTTTCCGTGATACTAGCCGAGTGGGAGGGGGTAATCCAGAGTTAGGACGAATGATGGCCCAATATAATAGTTTAGAGGTGTTGCGATCGCTCTATTCTTTTCGTGAGGAAATTGATGGGTTGATTCAAGATATTGAGCAGGAAGATTGGCAGATTATTGAGGAAAAATTGAGGTCTACGGAGCAAAGTAGAAGACTCTTTCTTAAGGAGTAGGGGAGTAGGGGAGTAGGGGTTAAAAAAGGGGTTTGCCGTTTAACTCTGTAGTGCTTGACCCACTACGAATGACTAGACTTTCAGACCTTTGAGTAAGTTTGAGTAAGTTTAGTTGAGCGGTGAGTAATCACTTTTATTCAGTATCAAGTCTCAATAAAATCCTGCTTTTTTATACAAGAAATTGGTCGAAAATTCCTCTCACACTTCCCACATTCCCCACACTCTTTACCGAAAAATTGCAGTCTAAAGCATCCCCTTTTAAGGGGATAAAAAAATAGAATATTCGCCAAGGTTAAGCCTCCTTATTTCAGAGGTACTGATAACTGATAACTAAAATGAACTATGGATTAAATTCTGCATAATAGCGGAGATAATTAACAGTATTTTTGACAAAACCTGCTATAGGTACAGCAATTAATAAACCTAAAACTCCCCATACTTGCGCCCCCACTAATAAACTCAGTAATATCCAGACAGGATTAAGACCTGTAAACCCTCCTAGTATTCTAGGGGCAACAAAATTTTCAATTGCTTGTTCGATTAAAACTATCACAATTAAAACTTTTATTCCCAGCCAAAAATTTTCTAAAGTTATTAATAAACTGACGAGAGTTACACCCAAAGCAGTACCAAAAGGAACTAAAGTCATCAACCCAATTCCTATGCCAAATAATAAACCAAAAGGAGTTCCTAGAAATAACAAACTTATGGTCATAGAAACACCCATCAAACAAGCTAGTGTTGCTTGACCAATAAAATAATTTTCAAAATTTTGTCTAAATGATTTCCGGATATGAATGTCTAGGTGATTAGGCAGCCAATTAAATATTCCATTCCAAAGGCGATCGCCATGTAACATTAGATAAAAAGTAATAACTATGGTAATTAAAATATCAAAAATTCTACCTACTGTATTGAGAACAAAACTAATAATTTCTCCTGTAATATCTTGCAGTTGAGAAGATAAACTTTCTGTAAATTGATTTGCCCAAACTGTTAAATTAATTGGTAATCTCCGCTTAAATGCCCATCGATCAAATGACTCTAATTGTTGATTTCCTGATTCTAGCCAACTAGGAAGTTTTTCAATTAATCCAGTAAGTTGTTCTAATAGTAGGGGAATTAGAATAATTCCTAAAACTAATATTATTACTAATGCGACTAAAAAGACTAAAATAACTCCTCGGTTTCTTTTAACTCCATGTTTCTCTAAAAAAAGCACTGGGTAATCTAACAAAAATGAGAGTAATGTTGCAGATACAGTTATTGTGATTATTCGACCAAAATATTGAAATATTTGTAGTAAAGCCCAACCATTTATGACAATTATTGGTAATGCTAAGTACCAAAATAATCTTTTATTAAGTAAGTTCAGCATAAATTAGTTTTTATAGGGAGTAGGGAGTAGGGAGTAGGAAGTAGGGAGTAGAAAAGAGAAAATACTATTTTATATCATGTCCGGTAGCATTGGTATTGTAAGCGCGAAGGTAAGGAAAAAGAAAGAAGGCTTTAGTTATCTAGGAGAGAAGCTTTAAGAGAAGAAAAAACCTTACATAAGGTAAATATTTCCCCAGCTTTTACACAACGCGACCATACCAACGGACATGATATTATCAATCTCCTAACACTTTTTTGTAGTGCTATAAATAGTCAAAGTCTGTTAAAACTGACTAAGTTTTTCAATAGCAGTTATTTGTTTATGACTGCTGTTTTTAGGTTCTGAATTAATTCTAAAATTTACTAGCAATATAGAGCTACGCGCAAGTCAAAAGTCAAAAGTAATCTCTGAGTGAGTTTTTCTTAGGTCAATGCTCCGCAAACAGGATTTACCAATGTCCTAATCTTTGCTTCGACTACTATAAAATCATTTATTGAAGAGGTAAAAAATGGCTTTCAGTAATTTCAAAACTATTAGTGAAGTTCTTAAAATATTTCAAGTAACCTATACCGAAGACAATTTTATCAGCGAAATAGTCTTTACTATTTCTAATTACTTCCGTGAAAATTTAGAACTTACCGAATAATTAATAATTAAGAGTTAATAATTAATAATTAAGAGTTGATGGTCAATTAATTATTTATTCAAAAATTCAGGTTTAAAGCCTCCCATTGTAATCAATAATTAATAATTTACACGCCAGAAAGAAGCATGAGATAGTCTGTTCTAAATTATAAATTTTCCACTCTAGATAATTATTAATTGTATTCCTAGGTCATGCTCCACAAACGGCACCTCGTCACATGAACATTGTTAATTGGTGAACATGGGGGATGCTGTCGTTGATAATTCTGAATTTGCTATCTGTGAAAATCTTATTTATCCCATTCTCAAATAAGTTTGGAAAACCTACCACTAAAATTTTATTTTATGGAGTCATCAATCTTTAAGTTTTGATGAACAATTATCAGGATTTCCTGAATATATTTTAGCTAAACTTTACCCAAAGAGGAAAGTTTTCTTTGATCGACCATACTTTATTTTAGTTGAAGCTAAACAAGACAACTTTGAAACAGGTTTGGCACAATGTTTAGCAGAGATGATTGCTGCTCAAAGATTAAATCAAGAAAATCTCATTATTGTTTTTGGTATTGTTTCTAATGGTGCAACATGGCAATTTGGTAAATTAGAATTTGAGAAATTTACTAGAAATATTACTGCTTTTACTATTTATGAGCTAGATAAATTATTTGCTGTAGTAAATTTTTTCTTTAAATAATGTGAAATACAGCTAAATAATTTGGTTTTAATGTAAGTATTTCCTGCGGAATGCTGCGCAAACAGCTCTTAGGAGTCAGCTATTAACCATGAATAATTATTGTTATGATTAAGGAAGAATTTTCAGATTATAGAGATGTTTAATTAAACATCTCTACTGTAATTATGATTTTACAAAATTTGATATAGCTAAGAAAGAATTAGTTAGGACATAGACTGATGATAAATCTTAGAAAACGGAAATGTTTTTCCAACTGTTCCCTATTCCCGATTCCCGATTCCCTGCTATATTAATTAACTCTGCTGCAACTCATCCAAACGTGCCAAAACTTCTTGACTATGAATAGGCGGTCTTACTCCTAGAAAAATCTCCTGCAACATCCCATCTGGGTCGATAATAAAAGTATGCCTCATTGAAAAAAAGTTTAGCCATGAACCGTAAGCTTTACTAACAGTTCCGTCCGTATCAGCTAACAATGGAAATTTTAATCCTTCAGAATCACAAAATTCTGCGTGGGAGTCTATATCATCTGCACTAACACCTAAAATTCGAGCATTTCTAGAAATATATTTTGGTAAATCTTGCTGAAACCTACGCGCTTCTATTGTGCAACCAGAGGTAAAATCTTTAGGGTAAAAATAAAGCACTACCCACTCACCACGATAATCTGATAAAGAAATTTCCCCATCCCCTGTATTAGTAGGTAAGGTAAATTCTGGTGCTGGTTGGTATAACTCAGGTAGTTTACCTCCAAGTGCCCAAACATTGGGAATAAAGTTAAACCAAGTTATCAAAGCTAGACAAATAGCTAAAAATATGGTATGAAAATGCCGACGAGATGTCATAATTTATGATAAAAACTCTACTTCATATAAGTTTACATAAATTTGGGAACAAATTTTCTGTGAAAAATTGCCTATGTATCGTCCCATTTAGATGAGCATCTAAATAGCTTGTCAAGATTGATTTGATGGGTAAGCTATTAAATTCTCTCCCTTGTCTTTCTAGTAACTCTCTCAAGCAATCATTGGAAAATTGACTAAAAAATAAGGTCTCAAGCTTCTTCTGGGATAGGGGATGAAAAAAATTAACTTCAGTATTCAACTATTGCACAACAGTTTTTAGATTTTAGATAAATTGGTCAGGGTAGGGATAGTCCTACGCACCCCTAGGCGATCGCCTAATTTGATTGAGATTGATAATTCATTTAACTATTACGCAATAGTTTTTAGATTTTAGATAAACTTTAAGGGTAGCGATCGCCTAATTTAATTGAGATTGATCATTCATTTAACTATTACGCAACAGTTATTAGATTTTAGATAAACTTTAAGGGTAGCGATCGCCTAATTTAATTGAGATTGATCATTCATTTAACTATTACGCAACAGTTATTAGATTTTAGATAAACTTTAAGGGTAGCGATCGCCTAATTTGATGGAGATTGATCATTCATTTAACTATTACGCAACAGTTATTAGATTTTAGATAAACTTTAAGGGTAGCGATCGCCTAATTTGATGGAGATTGATCATTCATTTAACTATTACGCAACAGTTATTAGATTTTAGATAAACTTTAAGGGTAGCGATCGCCTAATTTGATGGAGATTGATAATTCATTTACAGCAGTTTCGGAGTTAGTGAGGTACAAAGTTTTATCACTTTAGTAAATAAGGAAGAGAGATTAGTCATCAACTGTACCTCACCATCCTAAAAAGTGCTGTAACTATTACGCAACAGTTATTAGATTTTAGATAAACTTTAAGGGTAGCGATAGTGCGCAGCACCTCTACGGGAACCTTTAATACAAGTTCTCCATGAAGTTACACTTAATATATAGTGTTTCTCAAGCATAAGAATTATCAAGCGAATTGTTACAGAGAAATTGTATTAGGAAAAATATGTGTAAGCATTTCCTGCGGAATGCTGTATAAACAGCCATCAACTATTAACCATAGCGTGATTAAATGATTGTCAGGCAGAAGTGGAATTAGTATTGATAGTATTGAGGGTGAATTAAAATTTATTCTAAAATAAATAATTTGTCAAAAAAATCTCCGATTAAATTAGATAAAAATGGAAGAAAATTTACCACAAATATCCGGTCTAGCAACAGTATTAATGGTAATTGATAATCAAATAGTTACCATCGAAATTGATGGATTCAATGCACCAATAACTGGAGGTAACTTTGTTGATTTAGTAGAACGAAATTTTTATGATGGAGTGAGATTTCATCGCATAGAAAATCAACCACAATTTTCATTAGTTCAAGGAGGCGATCCTTTTAGTAGAAATCCAGATATTCCTTTGGAACTTTTAGGCAGTGGTGATTTTGTCGATCCAATAACAAATGAACCTAGATTTATTCCATTAGAAATTAAGCCTTTAGGTCTAGGAAAACCAATTTTTTACAATCAAATAGTTCCTCCTCCCGTACAATTACCAAACGTAGTAGGTGCTATTGGAATGGCTCGTACAGAGGTTTTAAATTCCGCATCTTCTCAATTTTATATTCCTTTAAATGACTTACCAGTATTAGATGGTAGTTTTGCAATATTTGGTAATGTAATAGATGGGTTAGAAGTGATAGAAGAACTAGAATTAGGGGATAGTATTACTGCTGCTAGAGTTACTGAAGGAATAATTCCTAGTCGAGTTTCACAAATTATTACTGATACATCTCTACTCAATAGTTTTATTAATATTGTTAATCGTGCTAATATTCCATTACCTATTGATTTTCTTCAAGTATTAACAGAAGGAGATGATATTTTTGAAATTTCTACTGAATTATCTCAAGAAGTATTTGGTGTATTGGGATTGGAAGGAAATGATGAAATTACAGGTTCAATAATTAATGACGTTATTAATGGTAATCAGGGAGATGATAGTTTAGATGGTAGGGATAGTTCCGATTATCTTCGGGGTGGAAAAGGATTAGATTTATTATCTGGTGGTCTTGATGATGATATTCTGAATGGTAATTTAGATAGTGATACTTTATTTGGTGGTAAAGGAAATGATTTTTTACGGGGTGGTAAAGATAGTGATTTATTAACTGCTGGAGAAGGAAATGATATTTTAATTGGTGATGCTGGTACGGATAATTTGCTAGGGGAAGCTGGTGCAGATACTTTTGTTTTGGCAGTGATTGACAATGAAGAAGATAATGCTGATATGATAGAAGATTTTAATTTTTTAGAAGGGGATAGAATTGGTGTTTCGGAGCCAATATCTACTCTTTCTTTTACTCAGGAAGGTAATAGTACGGTTATTCAAATAGAAGCTGAAGAAGAGGAAAATAATATTATTCTTGGTACGGTGAATAATTCAGTGGTAGAAGAAGTTAGAAGTGCGACTTTCTTTTTTGATTTTACTACTATTTCTGTGCCTGATGCACTACCTTTTGGAGATGCAGCTTTAAGAATTGGATAATTAAGGAAGAAGGAGTGAACATTGAAAAAAAAGTGGTAATACATTAATAAGATTGAAATCCTTTGCCAGGGATAGTTTTGAGTTGAGCTAATAGCTCAATGCTTAAAGCTTCAAGCTATAAATAATTATAAAAAGAGGGTAAAATTCCATTTTTAAAGAGTTTTGTCCTTAATTTAATTAGGATTTTATCGGCAGTTAAATTAGGAATCGAATATAATAAAGTTAAAAATTACGCACAATTAAGGACTTAATCAACTAATGGACGAGACACAAGAGTTTTTAGAAGAACTGGGTTTACCTGACTTGGAAGGCCAAGATGTGGTAGTGGAAATGGTGGTACAGAAGGTCTCACAAGAAGAAGATTCTGAGACTCAAGAAGAAGATTCTGAGACTCAAGAAGAAGATTCTGAGACTCAAGCTGAAGATACTGAGACTCAAGAAGAAGATTCTGAGGCTCAAGCTGAAGATACTGAGACTCAAGAAGAAGATTCTGAGACTCAAGAGGAAACTGGTGAAAAAGAAAAAATTACCATTCAACTTAATTCCTCAAGTGCTCCAGTAACAGCAGCAAACTTTGCTGACTTGGTAGAGCAAAATGTCTATGATTCTCTGGCATTCCACCGATTTGTAGAAGGGTTTGTTGTTCAAGGTGGAGACCCCCTAGGTCGAGACCCTGATTTTCCTATTGACGATTTAGGTACGGGGGGTTATATTGACCCAGAAACAGGTGAGGAAAGAGAAATACCTCTGGAAATTGAAGTTGCAGAGACAGGAGAAATTGTCTATAACGAGATAGTTGATGAACCTGTGGCTTTATCCCATGAAGCAGGGGTAATAGCTATGGCTCGTACCTCCGTATTAGATACAGCTTCTTCACAGTTTTATTTCGCCTTAGAAGATATCAGCAACCAATTAGACGGTGCTTATTCAGTATTTGGTGAAGTAACTGAGAATTTTGATTTTGTACAAGATATTCGAGAAGGCGATCGCATTCTCATAGCTAGGGTAGTAGAGGGAAATATTCCTAGTAGGGTATCAGAAATTGTTACTGATTCTGATTTACTCAATGAATATGCTAATCAGGATGGCGCAAATAAGGTAAACTATCTTGTTTCAATGGATGACGACTCTGAGAATAATACTGAGGATAGCACTCCAGAAATTGAGGAATCTATAGATTCAGAAATACTAATCAGTAGTCAACTGACACAAACTATTGATGAAGAAGTTAGTGGGGAAGGAGATGAAGACTCAGAAACCGATGAAGAAACGGATGAAGAAACAAGCGATGAAGAAACAGATGAAAATGATGATGAGGGTGATGAAGTAGCTAGTAGTAGTGCTGAAGATGATGGAAATGAACCCACCGATAGTGACGATATACTTGAAATAAGTCAAGTTGATGATTCCTCAGTAATGATGGGTTTAGAAGGTGATGATGAGATATTAGGTAGTGATGGTAATGACGTCATCAGTGGAAATCAAGGTAATGATACCCTTTCTGGTTTAGAGGGTAATGACTGGTTACGAGGTGGAAAAGGAGATGATTCATTAATAGGTGGAGGAGGAGATGATTATCTAATTGGCGATTATGGTGCTGATATTCTGACAGGTGGTGCAGATGCAGATAGTTTTATTCTGCGAACTGAGATTGTTGAAATGGATGAAGTAGAAGAAATAGACCAAGCTAACAGAATTACTGATTTTACTGTCACAGATAGCGATCGAATTATTATAATTGCTGAGTTTACTCCTTCTGAAGGTTTAGACTATGAATTAATTGATGGAGATGCTGTAATTAGACTGCTTGATAGTGGCTTTATATTAGGTGTAGTTGAAGAAACTTCTATAGAAGATGTTCAAAATAACATTTTTGCAGTAAGTTCTGATGACTATGCTCTACGTTTTGGTTAATTAATGGTAAGAGTTAAAGCTTTACTTAGTTCGCTAGACAATTTCGACATATTATGATTATGTTTGAAGTTGTACTAGCGAATTTTGAGTTTTATAGCACTACGCATTTAGGGCGGGGACGTTGAGAAATCCCTTCATTAATGGATAATGGATAATGGATAATGGATAATTACCTCAAGGAAAACCGTAACGGAATTGAATATAAGGAAATTCAAGAGCACTTTTCTCTCTTGAAATAGAGGCTTTATACCTTGATTTTTCGGTAAACTCAGTCAGAGATTACTTTTAACTTTTAACTTTTGTACGGGTGATTCGCGTAATTAGGAGCATTCCGTAGGAAATCACTCCTGCTGACTTTTGAGTTGCGCGAAGCGCTGAATAAAGTTGGCTTTCTCTATTCAAAAAAAATTAATTTTAGTTCAATTAAAATAATTTTAGCAATGAAATTTTTAGCAACTTTTACTTTGGTCATTTCTTTCATCTATTTGAGTTTATCTGCACCAGTTATGGCAGCTAATTATGAAGATATTAATCATCTATTACAAGATAATTGGTGTGTATCATTTTTATGGAAACAATGCGACTTAAGTAGAGCAGATTTCCATGAATTTAATTTAGAAAATGCTAACCTTTCGGGAGCTAATTTAACAGGTGTAAATTTCCAAGGTGCAGATTTGAATGGAGCTAATTTAACGGGAGCTAATTTAACGGGAGCTAATTTAACGGGAGCTAACTTATATAGAGCAGATATTAACAGAGCAAATTTAACAGATACAAATTTAATTAGGACTCGTTTATTAGAATCTGATTTAACTTTGGCAAATTTGAGTAATGCTAATTTAAGTAATGCTAATTTATTAGAAGCAAGACTCTGGGGAACAAATTTGGAAGGAGCTAATTTAAGTAATGCTAGTCTTCATGGTACTAATTTAGAATATGCTAATCTTGCTGATACTAATTTAACTGGAGCAGATTTTCATAGTTTCTCTTTTCGAGGTTATAAACAAGAAACTAATTTAAGTAATGCTAATTTGGAAGGTGCAGTTATTGCTAATACAGATTTAAGTGGAGTAATTCTGACAGGAACAATTATGCCTGATGGTTCGATCAATAATTAATAATTAAGAAGGAAGAAATGAGGTTATTTAGAGGATATCTGTAAATAAAATATTAAGCCTTGATGTAGGGTTGGTTTGGGCGGAAATAATCTCACAAAATCAAATGATATTTTCCTGGCCCTTACCACCGAATACTAGATATTTGAAGTATTTCTGTAGATTTATTTTACAGATACCTTCTTAGTGCCTTATAGCTCAATTGATAAAATTCAAAAAGTTCTAGCTGAGAGTTAGACTTTTTCAGCAAACCGTAATTAGGGATAGTTTTTTTGCCAAACCTACCCCTATAATAACTTGATTGAACTTGATTTAATTTATCGATCAATTCTTGTCATCCTGACTGGAATACAACCATGATAATCAGAACAATTTCTCATTTTCCAACTACCACGATGACCTGATTCAACATAAAAACTATCAGGTTGATAGTTACGGTTTATCGCATAACTACCTGGATAAGTAGGTCTACTACCTTGAAGAATATAACCATTTCTATCAGGAACCATATTCATTTGTTGTTGGGCATAAACTTTCCTACCATTAGGTCCAGTTACATTCACAATCATAGTTCCAAAATTTCCATCCATTTTTAAACGACCTCTATGTAACCATCCGTTGACTTTCCATTGTAAATTCCATGTTCCGTTCATCCCTTCGTTAATTACATCTGGACTTACACTGTACCCCTTATTTGGTTCGGCAAAAGCAACTTTTGCAGGAATTATAGTTGCAAAAGATAAAGAAGTAGCGGTTAAAGCAACTAAACCGAGGCGAAAAATTTTGTTGAGATTAGTTTGAATAGTCATAGGAAAATTCTCCTAAAATTTATTGGTTTATTTCCTTCTTTACTTATACTTCTAAGATCAAACCGTATATTCCGGAGAAACGTTCTCTAGCTTGGAGATTTTTACCTCATCCTTATGGTTAAGGTAAGTTCAAATAATATACATAAAACTATGTTTAGGGTGAATATGGTTAAATTAATGATTAGAGTCTACTTTGAAAAAGTATAAATGTCTTTAAAAGAGGTTATTTAGTGTCTTATAGCTCAATTGATAAAATTCAAAAAGTTATGGCTCAAAGCGTATTTAAACATACATTAGATAAAAAAAGCAGCAAGACGTGCTTTAGGTAAAATTGTTGAGATTATAACTTATTATCTAATTCGTCAATGAAATCTTTCCTCTGAAATCACCGAAAAATTAAGGTATAAATCCTCTCCATTTATGGAGAAAAGAGAAGAAAAATTCATTTTAGTCAATCCTATTCTTTCTAAAAAGATAAGAAGAGGTAATATCAAATCCGTTGGCTTCGGAGTAATATAATTTCTATCGTCAGTAGGAACAAAAGCCTGTTCTACTCTAAAATATCAATAAATTATTACTCAATACTGAATTATACCAATGCTACCGCATTTGATATAATTAATAATTACCTATTCTGTAATAGAAGGATGAATTAAAAGGAATTTTTTTATTTTTTTATCCTTGAAAGGAGAGGCTTTCAACCTTGATTTTTCGGTGACAAATTTAACTAACTTTATATTAACGATAGGTATTGCAAGTAATCATGGTAATTGGTTTACATCAGATAATCCAAATAAGGAACTTTTAGTGTTAAAAAATTCCTATGATTGGTTACTATTTTTGACTGATGAAGGATTAGCAAAATTTGTTAGGGAATTAATTTTAGAACCATTACCTGAATTTGAATCAGTTCAAAAAGCTTTTCTTGCTAGTTATACTAATTTGAAAAAAGAATGTTACAAGTAGTTTCAAACTTTAGATTTGAAATAATTTTCTGAAATTACTGAAACATCAAAATTTTTAGTTATAAAATCTTACTTTTGACTTTTGACTTTTGAATTTTGAATTCCGTGAAACGGTATTATGATTCTCCACGCTGGTCAAAACGTATAAATAATACCAATTTCATAAAATATTGCTACAGTCACAACATAGGGAACAGGGAAAGAACAACATAATAAAAAAAGAGTAAAAAAGGTTTTATTTTGACAATTTATGGAATTGACAATTTTTTATTGTAGGAATAAATCACAAATTAAGATGTAACTGCCTTTTTTGAATTTGGTATAAGTTTACTAAAGTTCGTATATTGCGTGATGCACATCTAGTTTTGGTTAACTATTTTAGTAAAAATATTGTAAGCATTCAGCTATTAGCACTCAGCTATCAGCTACGGAATGCTATGCAAACAGCTACGGGAAAATAGCTAGGAGGCACGGGAATTATAAGCTGTTGTGTATCTAGATTTTATATTCCCTATTGCTAGGAGCAAAAATTGAATATATGGTCGTTCATAGTAAGCGCGCTTTTCATGATTCTAATGAATATAGAGATTTTGGCTTAAAGGTAGAAGGCAGAGGGCAGAAGGCAGAAGTAATGCAAGTCAACAGAGCCGTGAAAACCCCTATAAACATCTTAGCTGATAGCTGACGGCTGACGGCTGAATGCTTACAAAATATTCGACAGATTGAAGAAGAATGGTTTAATATTTTATCTCCTCAAAATCAACGTATAAAGTAAGCATTCAGCTCTCATATATTTAATGAATGAAGCAAGCTTTCGCTTAACTTATCCTACATTTTCAATCATAGAATTGAAGCACATGAGCAACGAATTTGACTGGTAAACTAAAGGTAATAAAGCTAATAGCTAATAGCTGATAGCTGACTGCTGAATGCTTACCCTCTAACTACTTTGCAAAATCAATTACAAACATTAGCTCAAAAGGAATGGTATTGATAAATCTTACTTATATTGACTTTTTTAGTGGTGCAGGTGGTTGGGGTTGTGGATTACAAATGCTTGGATTTAAACATTTAGGTTCCTATGATATAAATGAGTCAGCTTGTTGTACAGCTAGAGCTAATTTCGGTAATCAAATATCTTGTCTAGATTTAACTAAATAATGGATAATGGATAATGGATAATGGATAATGGATAATGGATAATGGATAAT
>NZ_JBNHEQ010000229.1:25130-34007 GCF_050016015.1 Dapis hubbardiae BLCC-M172 | reverse complement strand
ATTTTCCTTATTTGTCAATCCTATCCCTTTTAGGGAGAGGTAATTATCAATTATCCATTATCAATTATCCATTATCCATTAATGAAAGGATTTTAACTTGCTATTATATCAAATCAGGATTATTAGTAATTGTAAGTCATTGCAAATGAAACTGAGTGGAAGGAGCAATCTTAGCGCGAGATTGCTTTCTATCGTCGCGATTCTATTACGGCAGGGTTTAATATTCTTTTAACAAACAGTTTCTTATTATCACTGATTTTCATTTCAGTAGACTAAAGTAGGAACATTCCATGGAACGTCCCTACAAGATTTTGGTTGTGACGATATAGTTTCTCAATCTGAAAAGCGTTGTATATTCAAGTCTAAGCAAAATCAAGTAAAATAAAAATGTAAGCTTTTTGGCTTATACTGAATTTTGGCAATTTACTAGGAGAAAAGATGGCCGACTTAACTAAAGAAGAAATGCGTGAGAGACTAGGAAATATTGATAAAATTCGCGATATAATTTTTGGCTCTAAGCTGAGAGAATACGAAAATCGTTTTGATAAGTTAGAATCAGAAGTATCTCTAGTTAAACAAGAAATTCAAAATCAAATAGAACAAGTCAAAAATGCTTTTTCTACAGAGCTACAAGCTACGGTTGATTCTATGGATCAAAAAATTAGAAGTATAAATTTAAGTTTGCAAAATAATCAAGAAGATATTGGTGAAACTAAGGAACAAATTGAACGGGTAAATCGAAAAATTACTACTACTAAAGAAGCTTTAGATAAAATTATTGATAATCAAACAATTTCTCTCCAAGATAAATTATCAAAAACAAGGGAGAAACTAGAGAATGATGTTAGTAATCTGAAAACTCAAATATTTGAGCAACTTGAGAAGCAGTTTTCTTTACTTCAAGATGGCAAAGTTTCACGGGATGATTTAGCAGAAATTATGTTTGAGGTTGGCATGAGAATGAAAAAAACTGAGTTAATGACTGAACTTAAAGAAGCAGTAGATAAAAATATAGGAACAGACATTTTAGTATCAGATAAAGATTTAATAAAGTAGAAATAAATGGCTTACTTGGACAGAGAACCTGCTAAGAATCAGAAACATATAGACAATAATCAATCTGTTGAACTGAATGTAGAAGCAGTTGAACAGCTAAAACGTTTATTCGATTTATTAGCAGACCTAAACTTAATTGATGTTCCTGAAAATTTGACAGATAAATCTAGTGAATCTAAGGAGCAGATAAGTTTTCTGGAAAAGGAAGCTAGTCTAATTGAAAATCAGGATGACTCTATCAATCATTCTCTTCAAAAAGAGTCTGGTCAAAATCAGGATAATATTATAGATGTAGAAAATATATATACTAATAATCAAGTCAATAATCAAACAAGAATATTAGCTAGGCAAGAATCATTACTTTTACCTGACAATAAACTAGAAAAAAAATCAGAATTTTCCAATAATTATCAACAGTATAATGCAGAAACAGAAGCATTTGAAGCTTTGCAGAATCTATTACTTGGTTCAAAAGTAGCTACATTAATTCGGAGGCTAAATACTAACTTAGGCAACAAAAGTTTCGATGATCATCAAAATGAATTAAATAATCTATTCAATCCTTTACTATTAGAAAATTTATTCACTCATTTAGGTCAAACAGAAGGAGATGTTATAGAAACAATTACCCCAATAATTGACCAAGTTATACAAAAAAGATTTCGACAAGATCGAGAAGCAATAAGTTCTGCACTAGCTCCGATATTATCTCCGGCAATAGCAATACAAATAAATCAAGACCCCCAGCTAATGGCTGAGGCATTAGCACCAATTATTGATATTATTATAAGTAAGAAAACAGAACAAGACCAACAGTCAATTATTGAAGTTTTAGCACCTTTATTTCCAGTAGTAATTTCCTATGTAATACAGAATTATCCTCAAGAAATTGCTAAGGCATTAGCACCAGAAATGGGAGCTGCAATTAGAGAACAAATTAAGATAGATAAGCGACAAATTTCCCAAGCATTAGCACCAGAAATGGGTACAGCAATTAAAGAGCAAATTTTCTTAGAGCAAAATTCTATAGTTGATGCTTTATATCCTGTAATTGGCAGTACAATTTCTAAATATATGACAGAAGCAATTCGGGAAATTAACGATAAAATTTCAGATACATTTAGTTTCAAGGGAATAAGACGGAAAATTCAGGCAATTTTTCGAGGAGTTTCTGAGGCAGAACTTATTCTCTCAGAAATAATGGTTTTTACTGTTCAAGCAGTATTTTTAATTCATAAAGAATCAGGTTTAGTAATTGCTGAAGCTCAACAGTCTGGTCGAGAAAAATTAGAATCAGAAATGGTGGCAGGAATGTTAACAGCTATCCGGAGTTTTGTGAATGATTGTATTGTTCAGTCTGGAGATATTTCAGAATTGAATCAGATTGAATATGGAGATTCAAAAATTATTTTAGAAGTTGCTGGATATTGTTATTTAGCAGTAGTAATCAAAGGAGAAGCTAACAAGTCGTTTGTGAAAGAATTACGACAAACACTCAGTAACATTGTGATAGATTACGGTAAAGATATTAAGAATTTTGCTGGAGACCCAGATACAATTCCTAGCTCAATTAAATTATTACTAAAAGCATTAATAGATATAGATGTACAAGAAAATCAGAAACTCTCTGTTTCTAAAGCACCTACTGCCATATTAATAATTTGTGGATTAATTGTAAGTTTAATTTTAATTCCCTGGGGAATCTATCAGTATTACAGTAGACTTTATCGAACTGTTGAAGTAAAAATTTATCAAGCTTGGGATGATGTTCCAAAGTTAGCCTTTTATAGTTTAAATGCAGAAATAAAAAGAGGTTCTTTAACTTTAACAGGACAATTGCCAAATCAAAAATTACGCAATCAAGCAGTAGAATTAGCAGAAAAACAGGCTAGTCTTTATGGTTTAGAAGTAGATAATCAAATAGTAGCTATAGAAGTACCACTTGACCCCTCGAAAGTAAGTGGTGAAGTAGAGCGAATCACAAAAGCATTAAATCAAATGGAAGGTGTGTCCATCACCAGTAACTATATGGAAGATAAAGTAACAGTAAAAGGAACAGTGATGGATATGGCAGATGCTCAGAAAATAATTAGAAAAATTGAGCAAGTCCCTGGAGTAAAATCTGTCATTACCACAATTAAACTAAGTCCACTAAAATTGAAAAGTCGCATCTATTTCGAGCCAGGTTCAGCTAAACTTGAGCCTACTTATACACAGACAATAGCCGAAATTAAAAAATTTCTCAGTCAATACCCTCAAAAACATCTTAGGATAATAGGTCATACAGATCGTACTGGCAATCCAGATATTAACCGAAAATTGGCCATGCAAAGAGCTAATATAGTCAGGGATGCTTTGGTTAAACAGGGAGTGGACGCCAGACGATTAGAAGTAGCTGGACAAACAAACTCTCCTCAAGATGTAGAGTATAACCAGCCACTATTATTGAGCAGGTGTGTAACATTTGATTTGTTTGAATGAACTGCAGAAGAAGACCGACTATAATTGACCATAATTATGATATCGAAAAAAATTTGTCTTGTTGGTGATTTTGGTGTGGGAAAAACTAGCCTAATTCGTCGATTTGTGGATCGACAGTTTAGTGACCAATATCTTTCTACAGTGGGAGTAAAAATTTCTAGTAAAGTAGTAAGTTTAGCCTCAACAGAAGCAGAAAAAAATACTTCCTTGAAGCTATTAATTTGGGATTTAGAAGGTCATACTAAATTTAAGGCGATCGCTCCTAGTTATTTACAAGGGGCGAGTGGAGCAATAGTTGTAGCAGATGTTACTCGTCAAGAAACTATAGATAATCTGGCTGAAAGATTAGAATTATTTTTCTCAATAAATCCTCAAAGTTTAGCAATATTAGCTTTGAATAAATCTGACTTAGTTGATGCAGAAATAATTAATCAACTATTACTAAAATTCAATAATCAGGAAGATGAAAGAGTTATCGCGACATATAATACATCTGCTAAAACTGGTGAAAACGTCGATGATATTTTTGATAAGTTATCTTATAGAATAATGGTAAAAACAGCTTGAAGGACGAATAAGTAGTTAGGAGGTAGGAGACATAATTAGGGTTTGCTGAAAAAGTCTTTTTAAGGAGTAGGGGAGTAGGGGAGTAGGGAGTAATTTTTTTCCCAACTCTTGCTGAAAATATGCTCCTTTTTGATTTTTCGGTAACCGTGCATTAAGAGCTGAAACAGGCGTACTTTTTAGCAACCTAAAAAGGCTAAAACCTTGATCTGTAAATACTTTTAGATTTAATCAACAAGCCCTAATTAATTAGTTGTAGATTTAGTGCCGCATAAAGACTACAAATTTTATGAATCAAGATACAAGTATTATGAATAAAGACTAAAAATATTAGGATTTGGTGGGGTTATTATATGATTTAGCAAAATTAAAACTTGATACTTGATACTTGATTTTAAAATTACTTTATAATTAAGTATTTATTCGTAGATTGTAATACCTAATACCAGTTGCCAGAAACTTTGCTATACTTGGATTTTATATTTATGGCTCTCCTAGACTTGTTATAGCTTCTTAGTAGTTTAAAATAGCTCTAAACTTTTAAATAGCAGATGATTCAACAAAATAAAAAGGAATTTTTATTAAAATAGCTTTTTTGTATTTCCATAATCCTTCTATAGCAATAGTTATGGAGTTCCTAAGTGTAGTAATTTATCATAGCTACCGTAGAAGAGCCATACTTATGAATATTATTTGTTTGAGTAAATACTTGTTATTTAGTAACTTTTTTTATGAATAAAAGTTATTTTTTCCAACTTCTAAGTAGAGCAAGACTTTTGATAATTGGTATAACACTTTTTTTTCAGGATATGTAGCAAATCCTCTGGTATTGGAGCGTGTAAACCCCAGAGTAAATAACTATAGTTTTTTCTGGATCTTAAACCTTATATTCTAGGTAATTAAGGCGTTTTTTCTTCTTGCTTCTTGCTTCTTACTTCTTCCTTACCCTTACCTGACAATACCGATGCTACCGGACATGATATTATTACCTAAAAATTGTATGGAAGTAATTGATTATGACTCCTGACTCCTGACTACTAAAAAATTCCCTACCTATTTGTACTAAACATTTATCAAATTGGTATTACTACAGAATTATATGCAAAATTTAGAAGTCATAGTTTTGAATTAAGTAGGTAGACAAAATTATTTATATATTTGCCATGTATTTACTAATCGGCTATATTCTCTTTACCGAATAATTAAGGTTTAAAGCCTATCCTTTAAAGGAGAAACAAGCGGTCGTTTGCGGAGCATCCCGTTAGGATGGGATGGCGAGGTCTCCCGCTCTTGCAGAGCCGCTTCGCTAACGCCATATCCAATCGACCAAGAGAGAAAAAATTTTTCTTTTATTCAATCCTATCCGTTTTTAGGGAGAGGTAATTATCAATTATCCATTATTAAACTCTTACCTAGCAGCACTAAAATATTAAATTAATTCTGTCCAGGTACTTATTCCTCAATAAATAAATTTTTTTAGTTTGAACTACCCATGATTAACCTATTAAAAAAACTATTCTTATCTCGTCAGACAGAGTATTTGATGATTAATTCACAGTTAAAAATTTTAGAGGTATCAAATGGGTTAAAAAAATTTGCTGAATTTCCAGAATTAGCAATTCCCGGTGAAGATATTCAGAGTAGTTTTCCAGAATTAATAGGATCTGAAAAAATACTAGAGGAAGTAATTAATGGCAAGAGAGAAATTTTTGAATATGAAGGAGTTGCTAGGTCTTCAGAAAATCAATCTCCTCTATATATAAATCTATCTATAATTGCAGATTTTAATTCAGATTTATCAGAAAAAAACTTAGTAGTATTAGTTGAAAATGTCACAGAAAAAATGCTAATGCAGCAGCAGTTAATTCAAAGCGCCAATGAATCTCATCTTTTATTAAGTGCTTTGACTGCTTCTCAGGATTATATTAATAAAATTATTACCTATATGGCAGATGTTTTATTAGTGACAACAAGTTCTGGAGTAATTAAAACTATTAATCATGCAGCAGAAATTTTATTTGACTATCAACAAGAAGAGTTGGTAGGGCAAAAAATTTCCATGATTATTCCGCAAGAAAAATTACTACATAAAGCGCGACAAAAACATCTGTTATTACAAGGGAAAATATCTCAAGACGTAGAATTAATTTGTCAGAACAAAAGTGGAGAAAAAATTATTGTTGAATTTTCTTGTTCAGTAATTCAGACGGATGTGGAAGGAGTAGAAAATTTTGTTTATATAGGTAGAAATATTACAGAGAAGAAAAAAGAGGAAGAAGAAATACGTCAAGCTTTGGAACAAGAACGAGATTTGAGAGAAGTAAGGGGTCGTTTTTTCTCAATGGTTACTCACGAATTTGGTAATCCTTTAAATACAGTTTTATTATCTAGTCAATTGCTTCGATCTTATGAATATCAAATTACTGAAGCCGAAAAAAATCAATATTTAGTTTACATTGAAGAATCTACACAAGAAATGCTTGAACTGCTAGAGGATGTCAGATTTATTGGTAAAGCAGATGCAGGAAAACTGAAATATAAACCAGCACCTATTGATTTGATTAAAGTCTGTAATTTTATTGTCAACTCAATTCAAGTTACTGCTAGTAATAAACATACTATTAACTTCACAGTTAACAAAAAAAATCCTACAAAATCTAAGTCTAAATCTGACAACAATGAGGCACAATTTTTCTTGATGGATGAGAAACTAATTCGCCATATCTTAAATAATTTATTATCCAATGCTGTTAAGTATTCACCGACAGGAGGTAAGATAGATTTTGAGTTAAATTTGAATGATAAAACAGGCATTTTTAGAATTAAAGATGAGGGAATGGGTATTCCAGTTGAGAACCAAGAAAAATTGTTTGAATCTTTCTACAGAGCAAGTAATGTAGGCCAAATACCAGGAACAGGATTAGGATTATCTATTGTTAAACAGTGTGTAGATTTGCATGGTGGAAAAATAGATTTTTCCAGTGAAGTTGGTAAAGGAACTACTTTTATATTTGAAATTCCATTAGAAAGAGTCTCTTCAAATTAGGTCAAATTAGGTCAAATTAGGGAGTAGGGAGTAGGGAGCAGGGAGTAGGGAGTAGGGAGTCTGGGGGTGTGGGAAGTGTGTTCAATAATTAATAATTAATAATTAATAATTAATAATTAATAATTAGGGTTGGCTGAAAAAGTCTTATGGGTGAGGGTAGGAGTCAGGAGTCGTAGGGGCGTTTCATGTCGCGCAGCGAAACGGCCATGTGCTAATGCAAAGCTCCGCTTTATATGTCGCTCCGCGTTAACGGAGTTGTGCGATAGCAAAACGCCCGTACAGGAGTCAGGAGGAGTGGGGAATTTAGAGGAGGCAGTCGGAAGAATTATCCCTTGATTTTTCAGCAAGAGCGTCAACCCAAAATTCTAACTTTTTGAGCCCCTTAGAACGAAAATCTTGTACTTTTTCCAAACCTAAAAAAGCTAAAATATTTATCTGTCAATGCTTTTATATTTAATCAGCAAGCCCTAATTACCTCTTCTTCATAATAAGAGAATTGGCTAAAATGATTTTTTTTCTTTATTTATCTATCAATTTAGAGGCTTTATACCTTAATTATTCGGTAAAAAAATACTATACTTATTTGAATAATGACAAAAATGCGGTGTTTTTTTCTAGAAAATCTGGGATAAGGAATAGCGAATAGCGAATAGGGAATACAGAATAGAAAAAATACTGTACTTGATTTGAATGATGATCAAAAATGTGGTATTTTTTTGCTAGAAGTAAATTTATATAGGAATAACCATACTATGGCTTTAACAGAGTCTACAATGCTAACATTGGCAACTCCAGCACCAGATTTTCAGTTACCAGATGTAGTTTCGGGGGAGATAATTTCTCTATCAACATTTGAGGGAAAAAAAGCATTATTAGTAATGTTTATTTGTCGTCATTGCCCATTTGTTAAGCACGTTCAATTAGAACTTGCAAAAATTGGCAAAGATTATATTCCAAAAGATGTGGGAATTGTCGCTATTAGTTCCAATAATATTGAAACTCATCCTGATGATGCTCCAGATAAACTAAAGGAAATGGCATTAGAATTAGGATTTAATTTTCCCTATTGTTTTGATGCAACTCAGGAGGTAGCAAAATCTTATACTGCTGCTTGTACTCCTGATTTTTTCTTATTTGATGGTGATTTTAAATTAGTATATAGAGGACAATTAGATGATAGTCGTCCTAGTAATGAAAAACCATTAACGGGAAGTGATTTACGAGGAGCTTTAGATACAGTTTTAGCAGGAAAAAATATAGGAGAAGAACAAAAACCTAGTGTGGGTTGTAATATTAAATGGAAAACAGGAAATGAACCTTCTTATTTTGGTTAGAGAAAATTTTTAATATGGTTGAAATAAAGTCTAATATTGCTAGGAGATAATATGATAAATATAATCGTAAGCATTGAAATTTTAGTTATCAACAATTAGCTAATTTCATAAAGTCAGAAACTTTTACTGAATATAGTAATAGATAAATTTGTTTGTCACCCCATGAGGTAGAAAATTTATCAATTTGAGCTGAAATTTTCACAGAATCAGGATTTACGGCTCAACCATATATATAGAGTTCAAAACTCAAACGTTATAGTTTTTAAACTCTATATATAGTAATTTGCCTAAGTTCTGAGCATAACTACTATTTCTGTTACGATCATAGCCTGAACAAACAAAATCAGGATTTACGGCTCAACCATATATATAGAGTTCAAAACTCAAACGTTATAG
>NZ_JBNHEQ010000229.1:19824-25030 GCF_050016015.1 Dapis hubbardiae BLCC-M172 | reverse complement strand
AACTCTATATATAGTAATTTGCCTAAGTTCTGAGCATAACTACTATTTCTGTTACTATAATACCCTTAACAATTAGCTCCCTTATTACTATGAAATGGTCTCGTAGGCTCGGTCGTCTGAAATATCCTCTTGCTAAACGAGAAGTAAACCTTGTTGGTGCAGGAGCACATATTCCAGCTCCCCTATATCAACCTTGGTTTAAAGACTTGAATAATACTGACCCTAACCTAAGAGTAGATTATCAAACAGTTGGTAGTGGTGCTGGTATTGAAAGATTTACTCAAGAATTGGTACATTTTAGCGCTTCTGATGTGGCAATGAAAGATCAAGAAATTGCCAAGGTTAGTCGTGGAGTAATTATGCTGCCTATGACTGCACACAGTATTGTATTAGCTTACAATGTACCTGGTGTATCTGACCTGAAATTATCCAGGCAAGCTTATATAGATATCTTTTTGGGTAAAATTACAAAGTGGAATGACCCGAAAATTACTAAAATCAATCCTGATGTGAATCTGCCAGACATACCAATTATAGTAGCCCACCGTTCAGATACTAGCCTAACTACGAAATTTTTTACCCAGCATCTAAGTGCCATTAGTTCAGAATGGAAACAAAAAGTAGGGGAACGTAAAAAGGTGCAATGGCCAACAGGAATTGGTGGGGCAAAATGTGATGGTGTGACTGCTCTAATTCGTCAAAATGAAGGTGCTATAGGTTACATAGAATTTGGTTTCACTAAGATAGCTAAACTAGATACTGTGACTCTGGAAAATAAATCTGGTAATTATGTAAAAGCATCTTTAGATTCTGCTCAAGCTACTCTAGCAGCAGTACCACTACCAAGTAATCTTCGTGTTTTTATTACCGATCCAGAGGGTACTAATTCTTACCCAATTGTTCGCTATACCTGGATGCTTATTTATGGTAAATATGATAATGTAGCTAGAGCTACAGGTATAAAAAAAATGATTGAGTATTGCTTAAATGAAGGGCAAAAGCTAAGTGCTGATTTAGGTTATATTCCACTACCTGATAATGTTCGTCAAAAAGTTGCAGAAACGGCAGATAAAATTAGTCCTAACTATAACATCAAGCTTCAATAGATGTAACTAGAAAAGTGAAAGTTTTGATGGGATTGGAAGAGAGTTAGAACTTATTTTGCGTAACATAAAGTTTTTAAAGTCATTACATTCACTATAACTTGAGAAAAAATCAGAAATTTTTCAGTCAGAGATTGTATTTATTTAATAAGAAAGATGATTTAACCTTGTAGTAGTTATCCTATAGGGTTAAATTCTTTTGAAATTAACTAAATAAAAAAACATCCATCCAAATTTCTGAGTATTTTATTATGTCAAAAAAAGATTCCGACTCCTCTCGCCTTTTTGATGCAGGTTGCCTCGTTGAACTTCTAATTTTCACGATGCTTTTAGGAGGAAGTTATTGGTGGTTTATCGAGAGAAAGAATATTAATTTATCTCAAGCTATATCTAATACTTCTGTAGTTTCTTGGTTCCATGAAAAGTTTCCTAATGCACCTATTCCTTTTAAACCCTCTTCAACAGAAGCAGTTAAAAATTTACCAGATTCATCTACAGTAAAAACACCATTACCAACTCCTTATCCGCAAAAAAAAGAAACAGAAGTAGCTCCAACAGAAGCAATTAAAAATTTACCAGACTCGTCTAAAGTAAAAACACCATTACCAATTCCTTCTCCACACAAAAAGGAAACAGAATTAACTCCAACAGAAGCAGTTAAAAATTTACCAGACTCATCTAAAGTAAAAACGCCATTACCAATTCCTTCTCCACAAAAAAAGGAGACAGAATTAACTTCAAATAAACCATCTCCATCAGAAGTAATTAAAAATCAACCAGACTCTTCTAAAACGGAAAAACAATTACCAACTTCTTCTCCAAAACCAACTATTAATCCAATTCAACCTAAGAATAATTCCTTAGATAAAAAAACTTTAACCCCTTGGGAGAAAAAACAAATTAGAGGCATATATTTAGGTCGTTATTATATAACCAATAATGCTAGCGAAAAAACAATTCGTGAAAGAGTTCGTTACTACAAAAAACAAGGATTTAATACCATAATTCATGGAGTGTGGGGAAATGGCTGCACTATGTACAAAAGCGAAGTAATGGAACAAATACTAGGAGCAAAAAGTTGCCCTAATAAATTTAACGAACAATGGTTAGTCTGGTTAATTGATGAAGCACATAAACAAGGAATGGAAGTTCATGCTTACTTTGAGAAAGGGATTAAAATAGATGAAAATAGTCCGATATTTGACTTAGCGATTAGGAAAAAATGGATAGTTCCTGGAGTGGATAAAACATATAGTAGAATCGATCATTATGTCTTAGATGTAGAAATGGAAGAAGTTGCTAATTTCTTTACCAACATTTTAGTTGAATTTGTCAAAAAATATCCAAATATAGATGCAGTTCAATGGGATGATTATCTGGGATATCATGCAGAATTACCAGGAAAAGTAGACCGCACAGCTAACTTAACAAAATTTACTGAGCGAATGATCAAAGAAATGAAAAAAGCTAATAATTCAGTTAGTTTTGATATCTGTCATCACAACCCTTATTGGGCGAAAAAATATTTTGCGGCGGACTGGGAAAAATGGTCGGTAGATCGAGTCTTTATTCAAGTCTATAATGATGAAAATTTTCAAGAAGAATTAAATTATGTAGAAAAATATGATGGTATTGCAATTAGCGATAAACAATTACATCGTCTTGAGGAATTAGTAAATAATTCTAATATTAATAGTGTGTTAGTTTTTCCAGTTCTTGAAAAACCAGAAAAAACTGCTTCTCTTGTAAAATCAACTTTGTCAGATTAGAGATTTAAGAATTACTGTAAATGGGAGTAGAAAAATTAACCTTACCTTTGTACTGCACTATCAAGATTGATTTTATGGATGACCTATTAAATGTTTTCCCTTGTTTACCGAAAAATTAAGGTATAAAGCTTCTTAATTCATGGAGAAAAAATCGATCAATATAAGAAAAAAAATCCTTTTAGCTAATCCTTCTATTATAGAAGAGGTAATAATTAATAATTGATTATTGAAATTATTCCCTTGTCTTTTTTACCTAGTCTTAATTTATCATTTGAAAATTGACAATAAAATCAGGTCTCAAATCTCTTCTTTTAAGAGAATAAAAATCTTAGTACAACTATCCTACTTCAGCAGGAGGTACTGATAAATGATAACTAAAATGTCAGACTTCCTGAAATTTTCTCCCTTCTCTACTTTCCTCCCTTGTCTTTTTTACCTAGTCTTAATTTATCATTTGAAAATTGACAATAAAATCAGGTCTCAAATCTCTTCTTTTAAGAGAATAAAAATCTTAGTACAACTATCCTACTTCAGCAGGAGGTACTGATAAATGAAATGGCGGAGGTAATATTATGGCAGGGTTAAGATAAAATCAATAATAAAGGGAGTTTTGAGGAAAATAAAAATGGCTGTAAAATTACAACGACCAATTTTAGTAGGGGGTATAGGATTATCTCTACTGTTATGGTTATTAGATAGTGTCCAACATTCCGTGGCAGAATTTGGTGGAACTACTATGTTAGGAATTATGGCAGCAAGTCTGGGGGTTTGGTTATTAAAAAGACCAAAATCTCTACCACCCCAGAAACCAACTATAATTCCATCACCGACAAAAGAAACTGCTGAAGAGGCGATCGCTACTTTAACTACTACTATAGATCAGCTTACTTTGGAAGTAGAAGGTATTAATAAGTCTGAAAAAATAAGTAATGATATTAGTCAACTACGTCAAAAAGTAACTACTCTTACTCAGGAATTAGAAAGACAAGAATTAAGTATAGTTATTACAGGTAATCAAGGAGTTGGTAAAACTGCTTTGACTGAGATATTAAAGTCTGACTGGATATCTAAAAATCAACCAAAAATAGAAGTTACCGATATAACTTGGCAGTCAGAATGGATAACAAAAAATGAGGATTTTCAAGTTAATCCTTTATCGCCTTATGACTTAATATTATTTGTGATTACAGGTGACTTAATAGATTCAGAATTTCAAGCTTTATCAAAACTAACAACTTTTGGTCAACGTTTTATCTTAATTTGGAATAAACAAGATTTATATTTGCCAGAGCAAAAACCGCAAATTATAGAAAAAATCAAAGAGACATTATCTACTATTAACTCAGAAGAAAATTTAGTCGGAATTTATGCTCGACCTAATTCTATTAAAGTCCGAAAATATCAGCAGGATGGTAGTATTCAAGAATCTATTGAACAACCATTGCCAGAAATATTTGGATTAACAGAAAAGCTGAATCAAATATTAGAACAGGAAAAGGAAAAATTAGTCTGGGCGACTACTACAAGAAAAGCAGAAATAGTTAGATTAGAAACTAAAAATATTCTCAATCAAATCAGAAAAGAACGCGCTATTCCTGTAATTGAACAATATCAATGGATAGCTGCTGCTACAGCATTTGCTAATCCAGTTCCAGCTTTAGACTTATTAGCAACGGCAGCTATAAATGCTCAATTAATAGTAGACCTAAGTGCTATATATGAGCAAAAAATTTCTCTAGAAAAAGGGAAGCAAGTAGCGGGAACTATGGCAGAGTTAATGTTAAAACTAGGATTAGTAGAACTATCTACAAAAACATTAACTACGATCCTTAAAAGTAACAGTTTAACTTTTGTAGCTGGTGGTGGAATTGAAGCTGTTAGTGCTGCTTATCTAACCAGAGTAGCAGGTATGAGTTTAGTAGAATATTTTGCTACTCAAACAGATAGTAATTCTGTCAATGTTGAGAAGTTAGGAAAAATTATTCAAAGTGTATTTAGCAAGACTCAAGAAAATTATTTTCTCAAGTCTTTTGTTACTGAGGTTATAAGTCATGTTTTGCCACAGGAGGAAAAATTAGAGGTTTTTTCAACTACAGTAGAGTAATATGGCAATAAATAATAAGTACCTCTGGTGACTAAATTAGTAGATTGAAAATTTTTCAGGAGCGACTATTATCTGAGAAGACTCTCGGATATGAACGAACTAAAATATTTCCCGACTGCCACAGATACTAATTTTGTCAAAGTCGATAAATTCCGAAAAATTCTGGAATAAATAGTAAGTACCTCTGGTGACTAAATTAGTAGATTGAAAATTTTTCAGGAGCGACTATT
>NZ_JBNHEQ010000229.1:16846-19724 GCF_050016015.1 Dapis hubbardiae BLCC-M172 | reverse complement strand
AATTTTGTCAAAGTCGATAAATTCCGAAAAATTCTGGAATAAATAGTAAGTACCTGTGGTAAATAATTAGTAGATTGAAAATTTTTCAGGAGCGACTATTATCTGAGAAGACTCTCGGATATGAACGAACTAAAATATTTCCCGACTGCCACAGATACTAATTTTGTCAAAGTCGATAAATTCCGAAAAATTCTGGAATAAATAGTAAGTACCTGTGGTAAATAATTAGTAGATTGAAAATTTTTCAGGAGCGACTATTATCTGAGAAGACTCTCGGATATGAACGAACTAAAATATTTCCCGACTGCCACAGATACTAATTTTGTCAAAGTCGATAAATTCCGAAAAATTCTGGAATAAATAGTAAGTACCTGTGGTAAATAATTAGTAGATTGAAAATTTTTCCGAGGCGACTATTATCTCAGAAGCATCTCGGATATGAACGAACTAAAATATTTCCCTACTTCGGGAAAGACTAAATTTTCTGGGAATGGAAAAGCAAAAAAAGAGCCTATTATATGTATAGACTCTTTGCCTCAGTTCTACAATTAATTAATCAGGTGTCAGTGGTGAACCATCACTACCTGGATAGTCAGTATAAGGAAGTGGTTCTAAGAAACTCTCTTCGTACAGAATATCAGATATCTGATCATAATTTTCATCAATAATTCTGTCAACTTTATCCCTTAATAATTGCTCCCAATATTTTAGTCGTGTCAAATTTTCATAGTCTTCCTCATGTATTTCTACTTCCAATAAATTCGGTCTAAACTCATAGGATCTATATTCATCTATTTGAGCCTAATTTTCTTTGATAATTTCTTTGATTTTACTCCTTACTAACTCTTCCCAATTTCTTAGACTTAGCAAATTATGAAAATCTTCTCTCTCAATATTTATTGGTAAATACTCTGTCTGAAAAAAATCTTTTCTTCTTTTACTTTGAGTAATTTAAGAACTATTTTTTTTGATAATTTGTTTAATCTCAGCTCTTACCAAACTTTCCCAATTTGATAGACATCCCAATTCGCTTATAGATTGACCATCTATAACTATTTCTAACTCCATGTTTATCTCCAAAAAGAAAACTTATAGCAATTATCAGCTTTTTTCCCTAGACTCAATGAGCAGTATTTCAGAAATTATGCCAATTGATTTGATAAAATTATATCATTACTAACTATACTTTGATTTCCTATTAAATTATCTAAGGCAAGTATAACTTTGAATAACTCAAATATTTACCCAGAAATAATTACAGAAAATTCTCAATCAACAGAAAGTTATCGTAAACAAAGTCAACTTCATTGGAAGCGAGCTAAAGCAAGTTTACGAAAAGCTTTAAATAGATATTCTGTCTGGCAAAATGCCTCACAGAAAACAACTACCCCTGAATTAGCATCTACTATCAAAACTAAATTAGACTTATTAAAATCAAATATTGATAAGCTCGATCAAGAAGTAATTCAAATAGCTGTTTTTGGTCTAGTTAGTCGTGGTAAGTCAGCAGTATTAAACGCTTTATTAGGTGAAAAAATATTAGAAACAGGCCCTCTGAATGGTGTGACTCAATGGCCGCGTTCGATTAGATGGACTCCTAATATTTTTGTTAATTCTAATCAACAAGAAGTAGTAAAAATAGACTTAATAGATACTCCTGGATTAGATGAAGTTGCAGGTCAAATTCGTGGAGAAATGGCGAAGGAAGTTACTCGCCAAGTTGATTTAATTTTATTTGTTGTTTCTGGGGATATTACTCAAACTGAGTATGATGCTTTGTCTGAGTTACGAAAAGCTAAAAAGCCATTAATTTTAGTATTTAATAAAATTGATTTATATACAGAAACGGAACGAGAAGAAATTTATCAAAATTTGCAGAAAATTGCTCTTCATCAGTCAGGAGAATTAGAGGATATTTACTCTCCTTCAGAAGTAGTAATGGTAGCAGCGGAACCAAATCCTATACCTGTAAGAATTGAATGGTCTGATGGTAATGTGACTCACGAGTGGGAAACTTTGCCTCCTCAAATAGATGAGTTAAAACAAAAAATAATTACTATTTTAGAGCGGGAAGGGCGATCGCTTTTAGCTTTAAATGCGTTACTTCAAGCTAGAGAAGCTGAGGTAAGTATTGCTCATAAAACTGTTAAGGTTAAACAAAATGAAGCTGATAATTTAATTTGGAATTTTGCTAAGTATAAAGCTTTAGCTATTGCTTTGAATCCTATTTCTTTTATTGATGTAGTTGGAACGACTGTAATAGATTTAGCATTAATTCGCTCTTTGTCTCGTCTTTATAATTTGCCGATGACTAGCTATGAAGCAGGTAAACTTTGGAAGATAATTATTTTTAGTGCTGGTGGTATATTGTTGGGTGATTTTGGAAGTAGTTTATTATTAGGTTTAGGAAAGGTTGATATTATTTCTTATGCTGGAGTTGCTATTACTCAAGCTTCTATTGCTGCTTATGGAACTTATGCTATTGGTAGTGCTACTAAAGTTTATTTGGAAAGGGGTTGTACTTGGGGAGTTTTGGGTCAAGATATTGTTATTCAGGATATTTTAAGTCAGATGGAACCTGATACTATAATTTATCGTTTACAACAGGAATTATTTAATAAAGAAGGTAGAAGGTAGAAGTAAGAAGTAAGAAGGAAGAAGTTAGTAAATTTTCTGGAAAAAATTTTCATTGAGTGTCAGTTCTGTTAATCAGACCTTCCATATTTGTAGCGATCGCCTATTTATTTTTAATCTCAAATATTTTTGGTAACTGTCAACTTGAGTTTTAATTCTTGAAACTTAATAGATAAATGGAAATAGGGTAGAGACTTTCTAATTTGCCAATATTTCTCTGACCTTCCCATAGTCACTTTTCCCA
>NZ_JBNHEQ010000229.1:0-16746 GCF_050016015.1 Dapis hubbardiae BLCC-M172 | reverse complement strand
GAAATTCACAGATGAATCTGAGTAGAAACTTCTATTGCGTATATCGCAATAGAGAGAAATCAGATTTTTATTTCTAATTTGCCAATATTTCCTTCACCTTCCCATAGTCACTTTTCCCAGAAATTCACAGATGAATCTGAGTAGAAACTTCTATTGCGTATATCGCAATAGAGAAGAATCAGATTTTTATTTCTAATTTGCCAATATTTGCCTCAACTTCTTCCTTCTTCCTTCAACATTTAACAATCCTTAAACCTTCTCTGAAGTGAAAAATTGTAGTTACTACTGCTATAACAAAATAAAAGATTCTAATCATCCAAAAACATAAACTCATACTCCAAGAAATTACTCCCGGAGGAACTCCAATTAACCGGACAAACTTAGAATTAACACTCTTCTCTAATCTATCTAAATTATCAATCTGTACTTTTTTATCAGGGAGAATTGGAAATTGGGCAGTATATAAATAAAAACCATATATGCCATCATTTCCAACTCTTTCATTTAAAAATGAATTAGTTAGTAGTTCAGCTTGATTAAATGATAAATTGTCATTCTTCGCTACCTGCTCTACCCAGATATCATATCTCACCATTGAAGTTGTGATAAAAATTATTGGAACTAAAATTATTAATAGAATTGTGCTGACATAACGACCCAAATATTTAGGTAAAAAAACAGTTGCTAAACCAAAACCCATTCCAACTACAGCAAAAGCAATAATATTGAAAAGCTCAACTATTTCTATCCCTCTTAAAAAATCACCAAAGACTATTAAACTGTATAAAAAATTATCAGCTAATTTAACAGATATTATTTTTGCTGAAACTATCGTGCTAAAAATAAACGAAGTACAAAATATATAAATAGATAATTTAATTAAGAAAAGAAAATATATACTAATTTTTCGGATGAACATGGCAATTGGAATAATGGATAATTGATAATTAGGGCTTGCTGATTAAATATCAAAGCATTAAAAGATAAAGGCAAGTGCCTTCTTAAAGTCTAAAAAAGTACCAGATATCACGTCTAAAATGCTCCAAAAGTTAGCATCAAAGACAGAATAATTGCAGAAAAATCAAGGAATAAAATATCCAATTATCTCCTTTATAATTCCCCCCTTCTCCTAACTCCTAACTACTTCCTGCTCTCTACTCGCTACCCATAGCAAAAAGACTTTTTCAGCAAACCCTAATTATTTGTTGATCAAATTACAATGAATTAATTATCCATTATCCATTATCCATTATCCATTAATAATTCTTGTTGAGCTAATTTTGTGATGTGAGCGATCGCCGACCTATCAGGTAAAAGTTCACTTTCCAGATTTAACCATAATAAATATTCTATATTACCAGCCGGACCTTGTATGGGAGACCAAGTTAAACCAGCATATTGCCATCCTAAATTATTAGCACTACAATATACCTGAAAAATTGCTTCAGCTTGGTCAGAGGAGGAACGAACTACACCTTTTTTTCCTACTCGTTCTTTTCCTACTTCAAACTGAGGTTTTACCAATAAAATTGTCTCACGAGGAGGAATAAGTAATTCCCATAAAGCAGGTAAGATTTTAGTTAGAGAAATAAAAGAAACATCAACTACAGCCAAACTCGGATATATTTTTTTTGCATTTTCTTGTGATTCATAATCTAAGATTTTTGAATCACCATATAATTTTTCAGAAGTTAAATAACGTATATTAGTTCTCTCTTTCAAAATTACTCTAGAGTCGTTACGCAACTTCCAATCAACTTGTCCGTAACCAACATCAATACCATAAATTAATTTAGCGCCTGCTTGTAATAAACAATCTGTAAATCCTCCCGTAGATATGCCACCATCAAGACATATTCTGTCAGAAATAGGAATAGAAAAATATTCTAATGCCTTAGCAAGTTTATAGCCTCCCCTAGAAACATATAAAGATTTTTGTTTAACCTTAATATCTGCTTCAGAGTCAACTTCAGTTCCAGGTTTATCAATTATTTGTTGATTTACCATTACTTCTCCTGCTCTAATTAAAACCTGAGCTTTTTGTCGAGAAGTACATAAATTTTGTTCTACCAATAAAACATCTAATCTTTGTTTAGACACAAATTTTACTTATTAACTTATTAAAGGAAACAAGGAAAAGGGAATAGGAAAAATTAGATATTTTTGTCATAACCAGGAAGAGAAAAATATCTAAATTCCTGCCAGGTTTATCAATTATTTGTTGATTTACCATTATTTCTCCTGCTCTAATCAAAACCTGAGCTTTTTGTCGAGAAGTACATAAATTTTGTTCTACCAATAAAACATCTAATCTTTGTTTAGACACAAATTTTACTTATTAACTATAGCAATCCCAAATAGGTTGTGATAAGTTTTATAATAGCCAATTTCAACTGAAAGCTTTGAAAATTATGACTCCTGACTCCTGTAGGGGCGATTTCCGTTTGTCATGCTCCGCATTTCCTGACGGAATGCTCCGCAAACATGTCGACGACAGCCGAAGTGCGTTTGCGTTTAGCGTTAGCTAAACGCAAATCGCCCCTACCACCAAAATATTACAACTACAATAGGATTGCTATAGCTATCAGCTTTTAGTATTTCCGCTTAATTAATGTCAAAAAAATCAAAAGATATTGAGTTTTGAAAAAACTGTAGGGATTTGGTTTCCAAACTCCATTTTGGAACTTGGTAATGAATAATTATTAATTATTCATTATTAATTATTCATTAAACTATTAGCTTTTTGAGTTGTTAAAATCCGCTTCATTAATGTAAAAAAAATCAAAACAATTAAACTGATTACTGAGTTATAAAAAAAACTGTAGGGATTTGAAAATCAAATCCCATTTTTACGCTTGGTAATGAATAATTATCAATTATTAATTATTAATTAATTAAATATCCTTTTCAGCCAACTCACTAATTAAATGATCGAAAGGTTCCGCCAAAAAAGCACCAGTTGGAATACCAGCTGCCTCTACCTCAGACTTAACCAGTTCTTTCATAATACCAATACCTATCACAGTAGGTCCAATAGGTACTCCTAAAGAATTATAAGTTTCCCGAAGCCCCTGCAGGACACGCTCATCCAAAACGTCTGTATTACCTGCTACCAAAGCATAAGTAGCATAGCGTAAATAATAATCCATATCCCGCAAACAAGCTGCATAACGACGAGTTGTATAAGCATTTCCACTAGGACGGATTAACTCTGGTAGTTCTGCAAACAAAGTAACCGCAGCTTGTTTAACCAAACTAGCAGCCTGAGAATTAATTACTGTAGCAGCTTGTACTCGTGCAGTACCAGTTTCAAAATAAGACTTTAATCGCTCAACCCCATCTCGATCTAAATAACGACCCTTAGAATCGTAATTTTCTATTAAGCTAGTTACAGTGTCCCGCATAAAATCAATCTCCCAACAATTTCTTAAACTTTCTATAATAGCCTACTATAAATTGAAACCCAGCAGAATCATAAGAGTAGGTCTTAGAAATATCGTAACATTCGATACAAAAACTCAACAATTTTAATTCTTATTATTAGCCAGATGTATTCTTATTAGACTAACCACAAATCTAAATCAAAGCGCTCAAGTCGCTTAAATGGTTAGTCCAGCCCACTTTTTTTTAAAGTAAACGTTATTTAGGTCATAACACCTTAGGATGCGAGGCCAGTCCTGAGCTTCTGTTGTTCGGCATTAAACAGGTAAAGAGATTTGAAAAACCAGTGTGTCGAGCTTTTAAAAGCCAAAATAACTAGGCGAGGCCAACTTTACGCATTTTGTGCAGAATGGACGCAACAATGTCCAAATTTTTGCCCAACCTTATGTTTTGAGGTGTATTAATATACCTCAAAAATATCTTGTTTCTGTATGATCGCAGAGACAATTACTCGTTGTAAGCACACTTTTTCTAAGAGCTAACTGCGTTCGGTGTTACCGCCCTGCTTATTTTCAACACTTAGTTGAAGTAATAGAAACTTTACATGGAAAGTTACTACAAAATCAATGTGTTAGTTTGTGACATTTTGTTAAAGTTTTCTGCAACAGTAGCAGCAGTTATTAAGCCTGTTAAGAAAAGCAAAATTTTAAGATTTAGGAGCTAATAATGGCACAAACAGCCCAAGATGTGTTGAACTGGATTAATAATGATGACATTCAAGTTATTGATTTGAAATTCATCGACCTACCTGGTATTTGGCAACATTTAACAGTTCACAAAAGCCAAATTGATGAAAGTTCTTTCACAGATGGAGTTGCCTTCGACGGTTCCAGTATTCGTGGCTGGAAAAATATTAACGAGTCAGACATGATGATGGTACTCGACCCAACTACTGCTTGGATTGACCCTTTTATGGCAGAACCTACATTAAGTATAACTTGTAGTATTAAAGAACCTCGAACTGGTGAGTGGTATAGTCGTTGTCCTAGAGTTATTGCTCAGAAAGCAGTTGATTATTTAAAAAGCACAGGTATTGGAGATACAGCATTCTTTGGTCCTGAAGCTGAATTTTTTGTATTTGAGGATGCTCGTTTCGACCAAACAGAAAACAAAGGATACTACTATGTTGATAGTATAGAGGGTCGTTGGAACTCTGGTAGAGAAGAAGAAGGAGGTAACAAAGCTTATAAACCAGGTTACAAACAAGGTTACTTTCCTGTATCTCCCACCGATACCATGCAAGACCTACGGACAGAAATGCTGTTAACTATGGCTAAGTGTGGGGTTCCCATTGAGAAGCATCACCACGAAGTAGCTACTGGTGGTCAAAATGAATTAGGTTTCCGCTTTGGTAAATTAATCGAAGCTGCCGATAACTTGATGATTTATAAGTATGTCATCAAGAATGTGGGCAAAAAGTATGGCAAGACTATCACTTTTATGCCTAAACCAGTATTTAATGATAATGGTTCTGGGATGCACTGTCACCAGTCAATCTGGAAAGACGGACAGCCTTTATTCTGGGGAGATGGTTATGCTAACTTGAGCAAGATGGCTCTTAATTATATTGGTGGTATCCTCAAGCACGCTCCAGCAATATTAGCTTTTTCTAATCCTTCTACTAATTCTTATAAGCGATTAGTTCCTGGTTTTGAAGCTCCGGTAAACTTAGCTTATTCTCAAGGAAACCGTTCTGCTTCTGTTCGGATTCCTTTAAGTGGTACTAATCCTAAAGCAAAACGACTAGAGTTCCGTTGTCCTGATGCTAGTTGTAACCCATATCTGGCTTTTGCGGCAATGCTTTGTGCTGGTATTGATGGGATTAAGAATGAAATTGACCCTGGTGCATCTTTGGATGTGGATATTTATGACCTCTCTCCTGAAGAGTTGAGTAAGATTCCTTCTACTCCTGGTTCCCTGGAGGGTGCTTTAGAAGCTTTGGAAAAAGACCATGAGTTTTTAACTACTGGCGGAGTATTTACAGAGGATTTGATTCAAACTTGGATTGAGTACAAATTAGACAATGAGGTTAACCCTATGCGTCTACGTCCTCATCCTTATGAGTTCTCTCTTTACTATGATTGCTAAAAAATAGTAATTTCATTTTATTAGCCTTCCCAAGCGAAGGCTATTTTTTTTGCCTTTTGAGAATCGACAAACTAATTAGGGTTTGCTGAAAAAGTCTTATGAGTAAGGGTAGGAGTCAGGATACAGGAGTAAACCCACCCCTAACCCCTCCCAGGAGGGTAATTCAAGAGGAATGGGGAATTTAGAGGAGGCAAGAGTCAGAATTATCCCTTGATTTTTCAGCCACAGTCAACCCAAAATCCTAACTTTTCGGCTCAAAAAGAACGAAAAACTTGTACTTTTTCCAGACCTAAAAATGCTAAAACCTTTATCTGTAAATGTTTTTATATTTATTTAGTAATCACTAATTATAGTAGAAATATGAGTAAAACAACAAAAAAGATGGGATGTCAACAAGTATTACTTCATCCCTGTAAAAATCTACTCGCAATACTAGAATACTTATGTGGCGAGGCTAATAAAATATTCAATTATTCTGTTTATTACCGAAATATTCTGGTTTAAAGCCTCCCCTTTTAAGGAGATAATAAATAAAAATTTTCCTGTTCGCCAATTCTCTTCTTTTCAAGGAGAGGTCATTCGCGCATTCTTAATTCTTAATTCTAAATTATTGAATACATACAGAGTCTAAAAACTATAACGTTATAGATACATAGTGTTTAGAACTTAAAAATGGGTAAATTCTGAGGAAAACAAGGTTTAATTTTTATAATTTCTGGAATTTATAATTTTCTATTGTCGGAATAAATCACAAATATAAGATGTATAGCGTTCCTCAAGCTTATGAGGTACACAAGCTCTTTAATTTCTTTTCTATTCCTGATTCCTGATTCCCTATTCCCTGTTTCCAGTTAAGTGTTCCCTAAAACAAACGAATTTTGTACCTCACGCTTCTTGGGAATTGCTATAACTACATAAGTATGAATTTGTATAATACCACATCATATCAAATCCGCTTAATTCAGTATAAAAAAATGTTCCATCTTCAGCTATTACCAAATCTTTCTAGCTCTCCCCATCTCCCCATCTCCCCATCTCCCCACACTCTTTATCTAATTACACCGATACTACCGGATTTGATATCACTTACTTTACAGGATAAGACTATACCATAAGTATTGGCAAAAATTCCAAATTTGCTAGGGGTTTGGAGACCAAACCCCTACGAGGTATGAATTGTACCGATACTACTGGATTTGGCATTATACCAATTTTTAAAAGTCTTGCTATACTTAAAAGCTGTAAAAAATCAAGTTCAAAAGAACTATTAATATCACAATATCATCATGCCAGATACAATCACAAAACTTACTTATCAAACATTTCAACAAAGCAAAATTTTCTTTGCTGTAGCTCATCAACAAATTTCTACTTATCTAAGAAATTTTATTTATCCTAACCTCCTGCTAAATACTCAACCTTTTTCTCCTGAAATTATTCAAAAAATGTACCAACGCATTGATTAAATTATCGAAAAAGATTTAGTAGATGCAGAAAAAGGCATATATTCAATTAATACTATCTTCGATAATCCATGGGCAGATTTTTTCAGTTATTATCCTAATGTTTGGCTAGATATGCCTAGTATTTGGGAAAGAATAAGAGAAAAAAAATATCAAGAATTTCCGCAAGAAATAGATACTGAAAATTATCCTAATTATTATTTACAAAACTTCCATCATCAAACTGATGGTTACTTAAGCGAAATGTCTGCTAATCTTTATGATTTGCAAGTAGAAATTTTATTTAATGGTACTGCCGATGCAATGCGCAGGCGAATTTTAACTCCCTTAAAAATGGGATTAGAAAAATTGTTTTCTGGGAAAAAATTAGAGGCGATCCCTTCCCAAAAACTACGAGTTTTAGACATAGCTTGTGGTACTGGCAGAACATTGAAATTTATTCGCGCCACCTTATCAAAAGCCTCTCTTTATGGTTTAGATTTATCACCTGATTACTTGAAAAAAGCGAATCAATTACTATCTGAAGACTTGGGATAATTACCTCAGCTTTTGCAAGGAAATGCAGAGAATTTACCTTTCCGAGAAAACTATTTTCAGGCAACAACTTGTGTTTTTACCTTCCATGAATTACCGCCAATGGTACGTCAAAAAGTCATAGAAGAAGCTTTTAGAGTCACTCAACCAGGAGGCGTTTTTGTAATTTGTGATTCGATTCAAGCCTCTGATGAACCTGATTTTGCGCCAATGTTATAAAACTTTCCTGCAATGTTCCACGAACCTTATTATAAAAGTTACATTACAGATGATTTAGAAGAACGTTTAGAAAAAGCAGGCTTTATAAATATTGCCACCGAAGTTCATTTTGTCAGCAAATATTGGGTTAGTTATAAACCTAATATTTAATTCTGATAATAAAACTATAATTATGAATAGCTGATAACAAATTTATTCATATCAGCTATATCATCTAAAATCAAGCTCTATAGCAATCCTATTTTATTTATGTATAAAAATCTTACCGCTTTTAGGCAACAGGCAATAGGCAACAGACCGGAGCTTCAGTTTTTTTATCTACTTTTTGATTTCTCACAACTTATATCATGTTCGGATAATCAGTTATAAATAAAACTTCAGATCTGACAGTAGAGAAAAGATATTACACTTCTACTTTTCTCCTAACTCCTTTCTCCAGCAATTCTGACTCCTGATTCCTGACTCCTGACTCCTTGGTAATTATTTATAAGTATTCAACCGAACATGATATTATTTAGGATTGCTATATTTTAATATAAAAAATATCTGCAAAATATACAGATATTTCTGAGAAAAAACCTAAATAATTAACACTATCAAATCCTCTGCCTCTTGCCTAAAATTGTAAAATTTTGTACTTCATAAACTGCAAAAATGCTGTATAATTAGTTATTTTTGCGACACGAAAAACGCAGTTCCTCCGCAGGAGGCTAACAGATAACAGATAACTAATAACTGATAACTGAAATGAAGTTTTCCTTCTTCGGACTCTACACTATCCATTGGTAAACTACTTTTATTGCTAGAAGATAATAAAGAATTGTTTTGGCTAGAAAATATCAAGGATTCTCTTCTTCCTTTTATGATATAATTAACAGCCAAAATTTTTCCTGTGCCTATATAGTGTCGATCATGCTAGTAAAGTCACTTGTCTTGTTTTCTTTCCTTTTCCCTGTTAAGGTTTTAGGATAAGTTGAGAATTTTCTACCTTACTCCTGATAGAAATTAGGATAACTCGCTAAACACTCTTACTAAATTCCGAGGTATCAAGCCTCCCCCTTTTAAGGGGATGAAAAAAATATTCAACTCAGTATTTCAAGCCTCCAAGTTTAGTTGAAGGTACTGAATAACTAATAACTGTTAACGAAGTTCCTCTGAAAGAGGCTAACTGTTAACGTTAGCGAAGCTCCTCTGAAAGAGGCAGTTCCTCTGTTAGCGCAGCTCCTCCGCAGGAGGCAAGAGGCTAACTGAAATGACTCCCTTCTAGCAAACATTCAATGATCAGACTAATAAAAAAATTCCTATTAAGAACCCTTACTGTTTTAATCATAATTCTACTGACTCAGAATACCGTTATGGGGACAACTATCCCATACGAAAACCCACTCAGACCACCAGCAACAAATAGTCCCCGTGCCACTCTTAACGGATTTATGGACAGTATGAATGAAGCTTATCAGCTAATCACAGAAGCTGAAGAGCAGTCAAAACAAGAGGGGGGATTATGGCATTCTAAGGCTGTCAAAGAAAAAGGCCAGGAAGCAGAGTGGGCACTGAGACGAGCGGTGGATACCTTGAATCTTCAAGGTATCCCCCCAATTAATCGTTCAGATATTGGTACAGAAAATGCGCTCATGCTCAAGGAAGTCTTAGACCGCCTTCAATTACCTAAAGCAAATACTCTTCCTAATGCCAGAGATGTTGAATCTCAAGAACTGAAGCGGTGGGAAATTCCAGGAACTGAGATTGCAATTGAGTTAGTTGAGGACGGTTTTAATCAAAGTGAATTTCTCTTCTCACCTGGAACAATCAAACGTATTAAAGGATTTTATGAATTAATAGAAAGACGTCCCTATTATGAATCGAATTCATGGAGAACCTCCCCTGACTTCTACAGATTTTATATTACTACACCTGGGCATCTACTGCCTCCGAAGTGGAATACCTGGCTACCTCAGTGGACAAATCAATTGATTCAAGGCCAAACTATCTGGCAATGGTGTAGCCTTGGCCTTATTACCCTTGTGGCATTATCTAGCATTTTAGGGGTAGCATTTTTACTCAGACGATATATTAATACCACGGATGACCTGACAAAAGCATGGTTAGGGTTATTAGTGCCAACTTTTACCCTATGGGTTGCTGGGAGTTGGGAGTTTTTCATGGATGAAAGCATTAATATCACAGGGGACTTGCTAAATATTCTATTGAAAGTATCAACTGTTATACAAGGTATTGTTTTGGCTTGGTTAGCTTTTCTGATGTTCAATGCTATTGCTTGGGTTGTGATTTACAATATGCCCGCAGACAACAAATCCCTTGAAGCAGTCATCGCTCGTAATGCAATTCGTATCCTCGGATTTATGTCAGGATTAGCAATTTTTTATTTTACCAGCCGAGAAATCGGTATAGCTGTTGGACCGATCATAGCTAGCTTTGGAGTTAGTAGTATTGCTATTGGCTTGGGAGTGAAACCATATATAGAAAATATAGTAGGTGGTTTAACCTTATTTCTGAATCGGCCAATGGAGATTGGAGACTTTTGCGAATTAGGTGGTGTCACTGGTACAGTAGAAGATATTGGTTTACGGTCAACATTGATTCGCACGGTAGATCGAAAGCTCATTTATGTCCCTAATACAGTAGTCTCCACATCCCAAATAGTGAATCATAGTCAGCGTGACAAATATACTTTTGAGCGTATAATTTCATTGAGCTATGATAGTGCCCACGAAAAATTAGCAGAAACTATGGAAAACCTCCGAACTATGCTCGCTCAAAATCCAAAACTTTCTGAAGAACGTATTAGTCTCGGTAGCTTGAGTAATGAGGTAATTGATATTGATTTATTCACATATATTTTAACCAGAGATTCAGATGAAGCTACCGAAATTCAAGAGGAAATAATGCTTAAAATTGACGAAGTTCTTGATTTTACGGGAGCTCAAGTAGTTGCACTCTCTTTGGTAGAATAGTCTTTCGCAAAGATAATATACTTTTGGCTTTATCGGGTTAAAAATTGTGAAAACCAATACTTTTTAAAGGTTGTAGTTATTGGTAGAGGAAAAAATAAAATAATTACAAGGTTTTAATTGTACAATACCTACCATATATAAAGTATTAAGTTGTAGGCATAAATAACTGATTAAGATTTCATTAATTGATCGAGGAGAGGCAATAAATCCCGATTGATTAATTATCAATTATCCATTATCCATTGGTAACTACCTAGGCATTAATTTAGTATAACTGTAAGTCCAAGGCTTAAACTGGTGAATAGATGATTTAACTATAGCTATAAGTAATTATGACGAGTAACAATCCTGAAACTGTTTCTGTGGACAACCCTTCTATTGAAGAAGCAAATATTAACGAACTAACTGAAGATGAAACTACTCTGAGCTATATAGAAGAGATTGAGACTGTCATTGCCAGTATGGCAGAAGAGCAAAAGGTAATGGTAGCTCAAAATGAAGCAGGCCATTTGTGGAAGTTTAAATATGGTACTGTAGATGTATATATAAGACTGACTGGAGAAACTGATGATGATACTTTAACAGTTTGGTCTTATGTATTAAAGTTACCTGCTAAAAATGAACCAGAGTTAATGCGTAGGTTATTACAAATGAATTGGTTATCGACAATGGAATCTCATTTTGCCATTGTGGACAATCAAATTGTTGTTGTGGCAACTCGTACTGTAGCTGAATTATCTCCAGGAGAAATTTCGCGGGCAATTACTATTGTTGCTAATCTTGCTGATGAAAATGATGAACCTTTAGCTGAAGAGTTTGGGGAATAAATATAAAGAAAAAAAATCTTTTTAGTCAATCCTCTTCTTTATAAGAAGAGGTAATAATTAATAATTAATAATTAATAATTAATTATTATAGCAGTTCTCATAATGGTGAGGTACAAAATTCTAGCTTTGAGGGAACACTTAACTGGGAACAGGGAACAGGGAATAGGGAATAGGGAGTAATGAAAAGATAAAAAGATAATTGTACTTCACGCTTCTTGGGAAACGCTATAATAATTAATTGTTGAAGTTCTACCTTCTTCAAACCATACATTATTTTTAACATCCTTTTTTCAAAAAAGTCGCCCTATAAGAGAAGAGCGAGGCTTGAGACCAAACTTTTCGGTCAAACCCTTATAGGAAGGTTGCATGAAATATCTCTACATTCTTTTTTGGAGATGTCTATAAATTATTATCTATTGATTTATTATAGGTTGCAGTTGTTCAATTAATTCTTTTGACCGCATAACCCGTGCTTCTTCTTTTAGGTGGTAGTGAGTATCAGCAAATAAATTAGAGTCAGTCCACAAATTTAATGATTCTTGGTCATAAATTGTAGGAGCAATTTTGCTTAACTCTTCAGCAGTTTTCTTAACATTCTTGATAGTCTTTTCATCTGTACTACCATAAATCAAAGGTAATGATATGAGCAAAGTTGCTTCTTTAGCCTCCAACTCCTCTCGAAATTGTTTGATTCGTGCAATTGAATGAGGAGTAACTGGCTTATTAACTTTCATTTCCCACCACTTACTTTTGCGCCCCCATGTTTTTGTTGGATCGCCCCAGTCTGTAATCGGATCGGCATAGTATTCTGGAATATAGTCTGGATCTTCTGCCTTCTTTACTATGTCTATAGTAGATTTTGTCAAGCTTCTGAGACTAGGCACACCTAAACCAAAAGTATCTTGGCCAAACTTCTTAGGTGGAATACCTCCTAATCCTGGTTTTCCAATAGCGAACCCAAAGTAAGTAGAGCGATCGCCTACTCCATCCTCATCCAAGAGCATTAAGTATTCAGGAATTATCAACACAATATCTCCTGGACGAACTTGCTCCAAAATAGTCGGAAAGATTACATTGAGACCCAAATTACCATCCAAGCCAAAGTTAAATACAGAGATACCAAGTTTTTCCTCCATTAGCTCAGAATTGACGGTGTAGTGCGCTCCCGATCCACCAACAATTATTAGTCTTTTTGAAGCCTCCAACTCAGCAGCTAGTGCAGCCTTATTGTAGTACATTCCGCGTAACCGACCAATTAGACCACCATAATAAACATTGTAAAAAAAACCAAGAGACCAAGCAAAACTAGCAATAACTAACCAAGGGAGAATTTTTAGTAGGTTCTTCATAAAAATAAAAAATCAACCAATTTATCAGGCATATTGTCAGGGAAGCGATTTCCCTACTCAGTGATCTAGTATAGCTAAATATATTACCTTTCTGCCATCCCTACTATTCAAGGAAGCTGAGAATTTTCACCAATTCAATAGTTTCGATAAATAGACTCAACCACTATGGTATAATGACTAATATCATAGTTCATCATCTAGGTACTGAATAGTGTTAAAACAACCATTATTAAAGACTAAGAATTTTCTGAGAAATGTGAGAAATTTTCAGAAGATACCTAATTGGTATTGGGTAGATAAAATTCCTGAGTTAAACATGAGTTTTAATGATGTAGAAGTTGAGCGTGGTTCGGATCAATTATTTCTCAAACCCCTGGAAATATATGTTAAAAAGGAAAAGTATGATTTTCTGCTGACAAAAAAAGCATTAAATCAAGCAAAATTTATCAAGAAAAAATTCAATGCTAAGTTTTCTATAGATACAAATGATGAATTGATTTTAGAAGTTGAGGGAATCAAAGTAAATATTCAAACTGCGGAAGAGCTTTCTATTATTTGGGAGATTTTTTGGTTGGGAATTTATAATTTTATCTATGATAAACCTGCAGTTATGCTAGATATTGGTATGAATACAGGATTAGCCAGCCTGTATTTTGCTAGGCAGGAAAATGTTAAAGCAATATGGAGTTACGAACCCTTTAAAGTGACTTATCAACAAGCATTGCATAACTTTGATTTAAACCCAGAAATTTCCCATAAAATCAAACCCTTTAGTTATGGAATTGCTGCTGAAGAAAAAACAGTAACAGTTGAATTTGATTATGAATTAAGAGGAAGTATTGGAGTTGAAGGAGTTACAGAAAGCCGCAAAAAAAATCTGGAAAATCAATCTTTACCAACAGAAGAGATTAGTTTAAAACCGATCGGTGAAGAGTTAAGTTCAATAATTTCTCAGCACCCAGATATGGATATTATTGCTAAGATTGACTGTGAAGGTTCTGAGTATGAAATCTTTGATTCTTTAGTGGCAAAAGGACAACTAAATCAAATAAAAATAATTATGATGGAATGGCATTACAAAGGACCTGATAAATTAGCTGAATATTTGCGTCAAGCAGGTTTTGCCATTTTTTCTCGTTTGCCTTGTAGTAGCAATATTGGAGCAATATACGCTGTTAGAGTCTAATTTGGGGTTGCTAAATATCTTTAGATTGGGCAAGCATTTGCCCTCCCTACTACTATATGCAAACTACCTAAAAAAAAAGTGGATATTTGGTAAACATTTTAGTATTTCATATTTTTTTAGTGATAAAGTTACGGAAATTGATATCCGAGAACCTATATTGAATTTCTGATTCATTCAATTTTCTCATATTTCTTCAATATGTAAAGCAAATTCTATCTCGGAAGTTTCTGCCAAGTTTTCAGGTATCTTATCCAAAGTGGTAGCTTATTTCAGAAAATAAATCTACTTTATCAGCCCAACTTTTTAACTTAGACAAAATTTTCTTAAATTTGGGTAATTCTATAAAGATTAACTGCAATTATGGGTCTGGATATTAAAATTTTTTCGTCTGTTCCTGGAAAACTATGGATTGCTGAATTATATCATCTCTAGATAATTACTTAGAAATAAAATCTTAAGTCTTTCCTAGGGAGGAGAAAAGTAAGGGACGTATTTCAATTTATCGCCTACTCCCTATCTCTTATATTCCACTTACGCTTCTACCTTATTCCCTAAATAATAAATATTCAACCGAACATAATATTAATATTCGAGCCATACTATAAGCATAAATTATCCTAAAAATTGACCAAGCTTTAAGATTAATCTTGGGTTTGGAACAAGAATAAAGATCGGACTTAAAATGTTTTGGCGACTTATTCCCCTACTCACAACAACTGGAAAATTACAAATGGCAATAGATGAATGGTTGCTACACCAACATCTACAAGGAAACATTCCACCAACTCTCCGGTTTTATACTTGGCAACCAGTCGCCATTTCTCTGGGTTATCATCAAAAACGCTATCCCGAATATTGGCAAGACTTAACTTGGCAAGGCACATCTGTAGATATTGTGCGTCGTCCTACTGGTGGAAGAGCCGTTTTGCATCAGGGAGATTTAACTTATAGTTTAATAACTTCTGGTTTTCCTGGCAGTCGCATCGAGTCTTATCAGGCTATTTGTGAATTTTTAATCCAGGGGTGGCGATCGCTCAGCGTTGACTTAGTTTATGGCACTGCGGGAAGAGGCTATATTAATAACCCAAATTGTTTTGGAACTTCTACAGGTGCAGATTTAATCTTACCTAATGGGACAAAATTAATTGGTAGTGCCCAACTGAGAAAAAAAGGGGGAATATTACAACATGGTTCTATGATTTTAGCACCTGATGTTGAGTTTTGTAGTCATGTTTTTAATTCTCAACCATCCCCTGGAGTTTCTAATTTTCCTGAATCTTTTTTATCTGCAAATGATAGGGGAGAAGATTTGATTAATCAGATTATTGAAGCGTTAATTATAGCAGCAAAAGAATGTTTTAAAATTCAGCTAATTACTGAACCTTTATCAGATAAAGAATGGGTAGAAATTCGTAATTTTGCTAATACTAATTTATATTCTGTTTAGAGTAGAAATTTTACAAAGAGTTAAGAAGCAAAAATTTATTTTAACTGCACCCTTCCTCTAATAACAGAACGCAATAATCTATCAACGCTGCAACGCTCTTCTTCACTTATAGACTCATCCAAAACAGAAGCCATAAGACCATAACGATCTGATTCAGTCAGAGAAGAATTTTCGGCAACAGAGGCCATAATTTCGTTAATTGCACCGGGAAGTAATTGAACTTGAAGCATGGGAATTACCTTGAACTCTATATCTTTAATCATCTCCCGTTTTTTTCGTTATGGTGGTGACTTATAGTTGAAGTCGAGAGTGATTTTTCGATATCAGGAGAGTGAGTTATTCTACCGCGACAAAGTGAAGCAGATAAGCAATTTCTGTGACCAACATCACCCTCCTTAGACAAGATGAAATACTATATCCCTAGGGAATAGGAAATAGGGAATATTCAGTAACAAAGCCATTATTAATTATTAACTATTAATTATTAATTATTCGGTAAACTGTCAAAGGGTTTTCCTACGGAATGCTGCGCAAACAGGATTTATAAATGTCAAAAACCTGGCGTTGCTGAAACACGGTATAAAATTCCTAAATAGCGGTGTAAGTCATACCTATTAGACCTAGGCGTGAAAAAGATATAGATTTTTTGCGCATGGTAGGGAACAGGGAACAGGGAAGAGGGAACAGGTAAGATATTTTTACGAAAAAGGCAGGAAAAAGGATTTTTTATGGTGACTTTTTCTTTCTTTAGCTAATATAACTAAAAGGTTTATTTATTTTCCACCAGATGTCTATTATTTTCCCTCTTTGAGGCGCTGAAAAAGCTCCTTTCTAGCTCCTGACTCCTGACTCCTGTAAAATCATACCTTTATTCAGCAACGCCTCAAAAACCTTAATGCGTAACGCTATAGTTCTATTCAAAGTTAGCGATCGCCTGAATATTATAGGACTTATACCATTTATTTCTGAAAAAGTCAGCTCAATCGGGACAGACCATAAATATTTGATAAAAACGGAGAAACCAGAGTTCTCGACTCAAAATATTTTATGCACTTTCAACCTTAGTAGGTTTTGTTACAGGGCCAAGATAATAAATTTGGTGGTGGTGCATAGTAATGGTAGAGGGAGTGTGGGAAGCGTGGGGGGTTGTGGGGAGTGGGGAAAGTGCGGGAGCGTGAGAAGAAATTAAAAAATATATATCTTCACCATTACAATGC
>NZ_JBNHEQ010000228.1:10863-12859 GCF_050016015.1 Dapis hubbardiae BLCC-M172 | reverse complement strand
TGGGTCAGTCTGACAGATATCATTTAGGTTTAGCATAGTTCCTGTTAGTTATTTATCTTTTTATTTATCCTTTGGTGCTTAGATTTGGAAACCAAACCTCCTAAAGTTTTTTTCAGAACAGAACTTATGGCAAGGTACTATATATAGAGTTAAAAACTATAGCGCTAGAGTTTTGGGGGCTATATCTGGTATTTGGGTCAGTCTGACAGATATCATTTAGGTTTAGCATAGTTCCTGTTAGCTATTTATCTTTTTATTTCTCCCCCTACTTCCCTACTCCCCTACTCATCTTCAATTACTTGATTTCTATCAAGTATTAATAAATTTCTCAACTGGTCTGTATCAAGTTCAGTTAACCATTGTTCACCTGCACCTACTACTTGTTCTGCTAATTCTTTTTTACTTTCAATTAAATCATGTATTTTCTCTTCTAAAGTTCCGGTACAAACAAATTTATGCACCTGAACATTCCGAGTTTGACCAATTCTAAATACCCGATCTGTTGCCTGATTTTCTACTGCGGGATTCCACCATCTGTCAAAGTGAAAAACATGATTAGCGCGAGTCAAATTTAAACCTGTACCTCCAGCTTTTAATGATAGAATCATTATTGGCGGACCTTGAGGATCTAATTGGAATTGGTCTACCATTTCTTCCCTTTTAATTTTGCGGGTAGCTCCATATAAATACAATACTTCTCTACCTAAATTTTTCTCTAAATAAGGTTGTAAAACTTTTCCCCATTCCGCAAATTGGGTAAAGATAATTGCTCGTTCTCCTTCGGAAATTATTTCTTCTAACATTGCTCCTATACGTTGCAATTTTCCAGAGTTTGTATCGCTGATTTCTACTTTTTTCTTACTGCCTTTTTTGATTTGTAAAAGTACGGGATGATTACAGAGTTGTTTTAGTTTTACTAATAAGGCTAAAATTTTTCCTTTTCGCTGAATACCGTCAGCAGCTTCAATTTCTGCTAAAGAATTTTCCACTATATTTTGATAGAGTTTTGCTTGTTCATTTGCTAAAGGGCAAAAGACAATATTTTCTTGTTTTTCTGGTAAATCTTGAATAATATTTTTGTCAGTTTTGAGACGACGCAGAATAAAAGGTTGGACGAGAGAACGTAAAGTTTGTAATGAATTTTTATCCCCATATTTTTCGATAGGAATAGCAAACCGACGTTGGAAAAATTGCTTTTTACCTAAATATCCAGGATTCAAAAAATCTAAAATTGACCATAATTCTGAAAGGCGATTTTCTACAGGAGTTCCTGTTAAGGCAATTCTAAAAGATGCGTCTAATTTTCTTGCTGCTTGAGATTGTTTTGCTTCTGGATTTTTGATATTTTGCGCTTCATCAACTATTATTGACTGCCATTTTATTGTCTGTAATATTTTTTCATCTCGATACAATAAGGCATAACTTGTTATGACTAAATGTTTGTCTTTTACTGCTTTGGCAAATTGTTTACCTTTGGCGCGTTTATCGCCGTGATGTACTATTACTTTTAAACTCGGTCCGAATTTTTTGACTTCTCTTTCCCAGTTTCCTAATACGGAGGTAGGACAAACTAATAATGTGGGTGCTTCGAGTGCTTCTTGTTCTTGTTGGTTTAGCAGAAATGCTATGGTTTGAATGGTGTTATGACAAAGAATATTATTTGCTACAAAGTTATGATGTTTGCTTACTTCAAAATCATAAACCCATCCGTCATATTCGATATCTTCGATAGATTCTATCTGACAATAATAGACTTCTTGATTGAGTAATTTTTGCAGGCGAGTTTTGTGAATTTCTAGTTCTAGAATGTTTAGTAATAAATCAGTTTCTAAAGTTTGAGTTCTCCGTTGCAAAAGTTTATGTCGAGGATATTCGAGTTCGGCAATTCCACTAATAATATGTTCGATACTGTTAATCAACTTTGCCAAGTCAGTAGGAGATAATTCTGGAGAAACTTCTAAATTTTGAGTCTTGTCTTGAGAAAGTTTCTGTTGAG
>NZ_JBNHEQ010000228.1:6865-10763 GCF_050016015.1 Dapis hubbardiae BLCC-M172 | reverse complement strand
AATATCCTCCAGATTATTTAGAACTTTTGCCAAGTCAGTAGAAGAAAATTCTGGAGAAACTTCTAAATTTTGAGTCTTGTCTTGAGAAAGTTTCTGTTGAGGATATCCTTTTTCTACAACTTTACTAATATCCTCCAGATTATTTAGAACTTTTGCCAAGTCAGTAGAAGAAAATTCTGGATAACTATCGATATAAATTGTATTCTGCATCCCCAAATTTTGAACTGCTAGTTTAGTTTTCTTCACTAATTCGGCGACTATATCAGAAGCAGGAATTCCTTCAACATTTGAGTTGGCTTTTTTCTCACAAATTGACTTAAGTTTTTCTTGTTTTTCTGGGTAATTAAATCCTATTTGTTGTAAAAAACGACGTGCTGAGTTACCGCTAAATGTACCGATATAATAAGTACGAAAAATTCCAGTACCATTAGTAGCTCGTTTTTGTTTAGGAGATATTGTCATCCAAATTCCAAAACGTCTTAGTAAGGTAGATAATTGTTGAATAAGTTGAGACGATGCTGTAGAAATTTCGATATTTCTCATCGTTTTGCTTACCGAAGCTTCTGCATCAAAATAATTACTCAGAAAAATTCTAATACTTTCTAAGTCAGCTTGCATAATAAATGACGGAATAGTTTGATCAAGCGATCGCTTTCCCCACTTATATTTTTTCTCTTCTAAAAATTTCCGATACTCTACACTATGCGCTCTAATTTCATAGCAATCTTTTTGGCTAGTATGAGGAACAATTTTAGGAGAATTAATTTTAATGTCATATCGTTTTCCAAGTCTGCTAAAAGTCTCAAGTAAATCTTTTAAAACATCTTTTCCCTTCTGAGAAACACCAAACATTCCAGAGTCAAATCTTTCCCATCCTTCAGCTATTTGCCAAGCAAGAAATTTGACCAAATCTTTATCCTCTGCTTTCCCATCCCACACCAATTTTGCAGGCACACAAACATAATCTCCCACCTGAAAATCATTTTTCCAACTATCGCGAATAAATAATTTATGACTCTGAGTAATAGTAATACTACTCTTATCTTTTAATCTCACCCTTCGTAACTTTTCTCGTACCCGCTGTCGATATAACCGTCGGATAGGAGCAACCACAATTTTTCCCGTTGTCTCATCCAGAGAATTTACCAATAATTCCCGATTCGGTTTTGCCCAAAACCCTTCCCCATCAAATTCCGTTTCACCTGCATAAGCTTGCCAAATTTTCTCTGCCTGCATTACCATGCCATTAATAAATAATTCTGTATTAGGGCCAATACACTTTCCGAGGCCCATGCAATCCGCTAAACAAGCACCCAAACCCCAACGTTCTAGAAAAGTCAACCAACTAACGCCCCGTGCTTGATAATCCCGCAGTTCTCCCCGAAAACTCTCAGGTGTAGGAATTTCCTCCAACGAACGATTATTTGTCAAAGTATCCAAAAGTTCCTGTAGTTGACCCCCAGATTCAAAATTAACAACAGGCAACTTTTCCATAGTCTGAGTATCCCCAGTCGCTAACCGTAAAGCATCTTCCAAAGACAAAGCCATTTGGTCTTGACGAGTAGCAAAGAAATTTTTTGCTGCTCGGACATCTTGAGGTTGTAATTCCACCCACTCGCCATTAATTTCTACTAAAGGACTATCTTTAGCTACTAATTTGTCAAATTCAGCCTTAGTTAATTTCTGGCCTCCAATAGATAATTCCCACTGGAAATTAAGAAGACTTTTTAACCCAAGTCTTTCAGTTTTTTTCGTTTTTGGAGCAGTCGCCTGAATACTAAGGCCCAAACGAGACGCCCATCCTTCTCGGTTAGCCAAACTAGGCGGTAAAATTACCCCCAGTCCACTATCAGTAAACCGCCAACTTCCACTTTTGATAAATTCATAAGCTTGTTGTGGAGTTAGTAGAGAATATTGGGGAGTTGCTTCTTGTAAACTAGGTTCAATAATTGGATAAATTCTTGATGCTAAACCTAAACCTTTTAGCAGAGTTTCTTGAGGCAGTTTAATTGTTTTTCCTTGATAATTTAAACTTGCTACAGGATTTTCCCAAATAGTTTTGGCATTAACAAAAAATTCTGGGTTATCGACTTCTTGGAGACAATATTCTAGTTTCCATTGTCGGGAATTATCTGATGGTGAGTGGAGACGGAAACAGGTAATAAATTTCTTTTCTGTGGTTTGATATTCCTGTAGAGGAGATTTCCAATTCTCAAGTATTTTGCTAATTTGTTGTGTTTCTTTAGCAGGAGGCAATTTTAAGGTTGATTTTCCTAATAAGGATTTCAACCATTGTCTAATTGAGGGATTTAATGAGGTAGTTTGTGTTGGAGATATTTCGTTTGATAGTTGCCTAATTTGTGTATCTATTATATTTTTTAAGAAATCTTGGATAATTTCTTGACTTGATTGAAGTTGCGGTAATTTTGAGGAATTATTTTCGGTAACTATTTGTAGATTTTGTATATTTTCTAGAGAGAGATATGACTGCCAATCAATATTATATGTACGACAAACTAGAGGCATTTGTAGGGTGAAATTTTTCAATCTAGTTTGATCTATAGAACTATCAAGTAAAGGTTGCCAAGTTGTAATAAATTCTGCACTTGATGTTTGTTCAATAGAGGGTAAAAATTTACATCTTGCTAATAAGTCAAGACTCCATCGCGCAACATGAGACCAAAATCTTAAATCTGCTCCGATGAAAGATTCAGTAGTTTTTCCCAGAGGAATAGATTGTAAAAATTTAATTGCTTCTAGAGGTTCTAAACAAATTCCTTCTATTTGCCAGGGATAAAGATATAACTTTTCTGAAATTTCTGATAGATTTGTGGCAGAATGAATCGGATATATTTTTTGACTAGATTCTGATAATTTTGTGGGGATAGCTAAGGTTTGATTTGTATATTTTTTGTGCTTTTCTAAAGAAAAATTGATATTTGTCTTAGATAACTTTAACAGTTCATCTAAAGTTATTGCATAATGATTATTAGTAATTTTTTCTGTTTCACCAGCATCCTCTTCTGTAATTCTATGCCAAGTTTCTCCCCAAACAAATAAGGAACTAGGTTGTTGATTTTCTGTCACCCAAAAACTATGTAAAATTGCCATCTTAAATATCTATCAAAAAGGTTATATTCTGATTACTAATTTTTTTTACTGTAAATCTTTCAACAATAAAATTTAACAATGAAAAACGTCGTCCTAGTTAAAATAACTGTAAGCATTTTCTACGGAATGCGGAGCAAACAGCTATTAGCTATCAGCTCTTCCTGCGGAATGCGGAGCAAACAGCAATAAGGCATTTTTTTCAAAAACAGTCTCTAAATAAATAGAGACTTTAAGAGTAAGGAAGCCGACTTTTGCAGTAAGAAAATTGATAAAGCTTTTATCGAAAACTAAAAATAGCTAATAGCTGATGACTGACTGCTGAATGCTTACAAATAAAATGCTTACAAATAACTGGATGTAAACTTCATCTTTTGAGATGAAAGGTAAGTAGGATTATTATAGCGATCTATCTACTGAAATTTTTCTACTATGTGAGACCAACGCAACAGTCAATACATTTTCTGAAGCACTCCGGCAGAAGAGGTGGATAGTGAAATTTTTCTACTATGTGAGACCAACGCAACAGTCAATACATTTTCTGAAGCACTCCGGCAGAAGAGGTGGATAGTGAAATTTTTCTACTATGTGAGACCAACGCAACAGTCAATACATTTTCTGAAGCACTCCGGCAGAAGAGGTGGATAGTGAAATTTTTCTACTATGTGAGACCAACGCAACAGTCAATACATTTTCTGAAGCACTCCGGCAGAAGAGGTGGATAGTGAAATTTTTCTACTATGTGAGACCAACCCAACAGTCAATACATTTTCTGAAGCACTCCGGCAGA
>NZ_JBNHEQ010000228.1:0-6765 GCF_050016015.1 Dapis hubbardiae BLCC-M172 | reverse complement strand
TATGTGAGACCAACCCAACAGTCAATACATTTTCTGAAGCACTCCGGCAGAAGAGTTGGATAGTGAAATTTTCCTACTATGTGAGACCAACCCAACAGTCAATACATTTTCTGAAGCACTCCGGCAGAAGAGTTGGATAGTGAAATTTTCCTACTATGTGAGACCAACCCAACAGTCAATACATTTTCTGAAGCACTCCGGCAGAAGAGTTGGATAGTGAAATTTTCCTACTATGTGAGACCAACCCAACAGTCAATACATTTTCTGAAGCACTCCGGCAGAAGAGTTGGATAGTGAAATTTTCCTACTATGTGAGACCAACCCAACAGTCAATACATTTTCTGAAGCACTCCGGCAGAAGAGTTGGATAGTGAAATTTTCCTACTATGTGAGACCAACCCAACAGTCAATACATTTTCTGAAGCACTCCGGCAGAAGAGTTGGATAGTGAAATTTTCCTACTATGTGAGACCAACCCAACAGTCAATACATTTTCTGAAGCACCAATAATAAACTGACGACTGACGACTGACGACTGACGACTGACTTAAATAGCATAACAATTGCCCCATTAACAATGCTACGATTTTGACAGAAGCGAAAGAATAAGGAAAAAAAATTGGATGGAAGAGATAAACAAATCCATATCCTTTGACGGACGGGATATTCGTCTCAAGGTTGGTTTATTTGCGCCTCAAGCTGGTGGTGCTGTGATGATAGAATCAGGAGATACAGCAGTATTAGTCACAGCTACTACAGCCAAGGGTAGAGAAGGAATAGACTTTCTACCTCTTTTAGTGGACTACGAAGAAAGACTCTACGCTGGAGGAAAAATCCCTGGTGGTTTTTTGCGTCGCGAAGGTCGCCCTCCAGAAAAGGTGACACTTACTGGTCGTTTGATAGATAGGCCACTACGCCCCCTATTTCCTAGTTGGTTACGAGATGATATTCAAATTGTGGCCACAACATTGTCTATGGATGAGGAAGTACCACCAGACGTGCTAGCCGTAACAGGTAGTTCAGTAGCAGTATTATTGGCCAAGCTGCCTTTTTATGGTCCAATGGCTGCAGTACGGGTAGGGTTGGTAGGAGATGACTTTATCATTAATCCTACTTACCGTGAAGTTAAAAATGGCGACTTAGATTTGGTGGTCGCTGGGTCTCCCCACGGGGTAATAATGGTAGAAGCAGGAGCAAATCAATTGCCAGAACAAGACATTATTGAGGCAATTGATTTTGGTTATGAAGCAGTTTGTGACCTGATTGAAGCTCAACGAGAAATTATTGCTGAAATGGGTATTGAACTTGTAGAGTTGGAACCTCCCGAAGTAGACCCTACCTTAGAAAACTATATCCAGGAAAAAGCTACAGAATCTATTAAACAGGTTTTGTCTGAATATGATTTGGATAAAAATCAGCGCGATGAAAAACTGGATACAATTAAAGATTCTCTAGCAGAAGCGATCGCTGAATTTCCTGAAGAGTCTGAAGAAGAAGAAGCAAAGATCAAGGTATTGGTTGAATCAGACAATGGGTTACTAGGGAATGTCTTTAAGGGTGTCACTAAAAAGCTGATGCGTAAACAAATTATTGACGAGGGTATCCGGGTTGATGGTCGGAAGTTAGATGAAGTACGCCCTGTTTCTTGTCGGGTGGGAGTATTACCACAACGAGTTCACGGTAGTTCTCTATTTAATCGAGGTTTAACTCAAGTAATGTCTGCTGTTACTCTAGGAACTCCTGGTGATGCTCAAGAATTGGCAGACGATCTACATCCCCAAGACGAAAAACGCTATTTGCATCATTACAACTTCCCTCCTTTTTCCGTAGGAGAAACCAAACCATTGCGATCGCCTGGTCGTCGGGAAATTGGTCACGGTGCTTTAGCAGAACGTGCATTATTCCCGGTCATACCACTAAGCGATACTTTTCCTTATGTGATTCGGGTAGTTTCAGAAGTGCTTTCTTCAAATGGTTCAACTTCTATGGGTTCGGTTTGTGCTTCTACCCTAGGTTTAATGGATGCTGGAGTTCCTATTACTAAACCTGTGAGTGGAGCAGCTATGGGTTTAATCAAAGAAGGTGAAGAAGTTCGTATCCTGACAGATATTCAGGGTATAGAAGACTTTTTGGGTGATATGGACTTCAAAGTTGCTGGTACCGATAGCGGAATTACAGCTTTGCAAATGGATATGAAAATTACAGGTTTGTCTCTAGAGGTTATTGCTGATGCTATTCATCAAGCTAAGCCTGCACGGATACATATTCTGGAAAAGATGCTGAATGTCATTGATGTACCTCGTCCAGATATGTCACCTTATGCACCGCGACTTTTAAGCTTTAGGATAGACCCAGAAATGATTGGTTTAGTCATCGGACCTGGTGGTAAGACTATTAAAGGTATTACTGAGGAAACCGGTGTCAAAATTGATATTGATGATGATGGTACCGTAACTATTGCAGCAGCGGATGGTGAAAAAGCTAAACAAGCGTGCAATATTATCCAAGGGATGACTAAAAAACTTAATCCTGGGGATGTTTATGTTGGTCGAGTGACTCGAATTATTCCTATTGGTGCTTTTGTGGAAGTATTTGCTGGAAAAGAAGGAATGGTTCATATATCCCAAATTGCAGATTATCGCGTGGGTAAGGTAGAAGATGAGTTAGCAATTGGAGATGAAGTTATTGTTAAGGTACGAGAAATAGATGCTAAGGGTCGGATAAATTTAACTCGCTTAAATATTCATCCCGATGAAGCTGCCGCTGCTCGTGCTACAGCAATGAATTCTTAAATGTAGTTACAAGTCAAAAGTCAGACGTCAGAAATGGGAAGTAATAATTCTGTTTCTATGGGATAGAAACATTGATAAAATTGAATTTTTTAGGTGTGTGGAAGTATCCCATTAACTGGCAAACTTTTGACTTGGTATAGCAGAATTAAGAATTAAGAATTAAGAATTAAGAATTTACAAAGAGGAAGAAAAAGACTTTTTTTTTCACAAAAAATCTCAATAGCTATATAAAAAGGAAAGGAAAGAATTATAATCAAGATTGCTTTTAGCAAAGACTCCTATTTTTTACTTCTTACTACATTAACTTCGAATCTGTTGTATTTAATACCATAACTAATTACCTGGATTTAATATTAGCTATCATACTTCAAATTAGAAATGTCATTATTTTCTAAGCATTCAGCTATTAGCTCCGCAGGAGGAACTACGTTAACAGCTCTCAGCAATAAAAATAAAGTCATATCATGTCCGCTGGTATCGGAGCGTGTAAACCCCAGGGTTAATAACTACAGGAAATTTAAGTTTTTTCTGGCTCTTAAACCTTTTGTTGTAGGTAATTACAGCCTTCTTCCTTCTTCCTTCTTCCTTACCCTTACCTTAGAATACCGATGCTACCGGACATATCAGTTATTGGGCAATTTAGTCTAGACAATTTGTAGAGTTTGTTTGGTAAATATCTAAGTTTAGCTCATCTCCTTTATCTATTTCAATACTTTTAATTATTCACTCCTTTACCGAATTATTAATAATTAATAATTAAAGAATTCGCGCCTTGAAGCCTCCCCTTGGATAGGGAAAAAAAGTGCTCTTGAATTTCCTTATCTTCAATTCCCGTAAGGTTTTAACCAGAGGTAATTATCAATTATCAATTATCCATTATCCATTATCAATTAATGAATTATCCTTATGTTAGTCACTGATAGCTGATGACTGACAATTGTTAGCTCCGCATTCCGCAGGAAATGCTTACATTATTAAAAATAAAATAATATAAAATTGTAGCTTAAGTCAAGTAGCTCTGCAATCCCAAAAACATTATATGAAACACCAAAAAAAACGACTCAGTAAACTAAAAGCAATAGGAGGGATATTATTATGGGCGATCGCCTTAACTAGCTGTAGTTCCCAAAGTCGGATCCTCACCCTTTCCAGTGGTGCCGGTGGTGGAGCTTACGAACGCATGGGCAGACAAATAATAAACTCAGCTCGCGAAGTTGGGAAAATGTCTATCCACAGCAACTATAATTCCGAAGGTTCACAGGAAAACTTAGAACGTTTGCTCAATAAAGAAACAGACATTGCTCTAGTTCAATTAGATGTAGCTAGCGAAGCAATGAAAGCTGGGCAAGTACAAGCAATAGCTGTTCTTGCCCATGAATATTTACACCTCATTACACCATCTGACTCAGAAATCAAAACTTTTAGCGATCTTGAAGGAAAAAGAGTCGCCTTTGGTACCCCTGGCAGTGGCATTTACTTCACTGCCAAACGACTATTCAGTGCTACCAATTTAAAAATTATTGAACAACAACTTGATTTCAAACAAGGATTTAATAAACTTAAACAACAAGAAATAGATGCTTTAGTTTATGTAGGTCCATTAGGAGGCAGTAAAAAAGTGAAAGCTCAACTAACAACACCTCCTACTCTCCAATTAGTTCCAATGGCGACTTCTTTTATTAATTATTTAACCATTCAATTTCCTGAATCATACCAAAGTGCAACCTTTCCCAAGGGTAGTTATATGCCTCTCTCTCCAATTCCTGACAAAGACTTACCGACTATTTCTACTGCTGCTGCTTTAGTCACTCGTCCCGATGTCAGCAAAGAAAAAATTGCTCTTTTAACTTGGTCGCTCATCTCATCCTCTCGACAATATTCATTATTTTACCCAGAACTTGCTAACGGTAATGCTCGGTCTTTATTACGCAGTGGGTTACTATATCTCCACCCTGGTTCCCAACAAGCATTTAACGAAGGCGACCCTAGAGAAATTTGGATGCGCTACTTTGAGGAAAATCAAGACTTACAAGCTGGTGTTATTATTGTGATCTTTACAGGTGTCATCGGCTTTTTACTAAGAATGTGGCGTCAGAAACGATGTAAAAAGTTGATTAGAAATAGCAGTTTAGCTCTTAGTGAAATTAGTTATTGTGTAGAAACAAATCCTGTTCAAGCTCTGAAAGAAGTGGAAGAATTAAGACAGCAACATCGGTTAATGTTGGTTGAAGGAAATTTGCCTAGAGAAGCTTATGAAAAGCTAGAAGATATGACACAAGTTATTGCTGAACGATGCCGAAATTTGCAAAAAAAACAACGTCAACAAGATATTCAAGATACAATAGAATTGATTGATGAGTGGCAAAATATGTCAGAAGTATGCCAAGAAAAAATCAAGGATCGGCTAAAACAATCAGAGAGTAAATATCGAGAAATGTTATTATCAAATCAAATCGATATTCAGACTTACATTTACCTCACCCAACTTATTAGTTATTATGTCAACTTAAATCATAATCATCCTCATCACCAGACTGGCAATAATAATCTTCCTGTTACCTAGGGAGGAATTATGTAAGCATTCAGCTATTAGTACCTCAGCCATCAGACGGGGTTTAACTTCCCTGGCGGGAAGTCCCGCGCTCTCCCGGAGGGGAGCGTCGTATGGGAAAGCCAGGGCCAAGATTCGGATATCTCCACAAATAAAATGTTCCGATCCCCTTGACAAGTAGGAGGCATTTTGTTGTGATGGTTATAGTTGATATAAGGTCAACGAACACAGGGGGAGGACATCACCTCTGTCAAAACAGTGGTCAGGGTTTCCCAGACTGAAGAATCCCGCGTTGTCCCGTAAGGGCAACGTCGGGAGTATGTCAAATAAATATAGAACCCATTTGGGATCTTATAGATTGGGAGTGTGGGAAGTGTGGGGATATGCGGGCCTAGATTCTACTTTTTTCCCCTCTGAGTATTTCTCAATCTCCTGACTCCTGTACGGGTGATTTCCTACGGAATGTTGCTTCTTGCAGAGGAGCTGCCTCTTGCAGAGGAGCTGCGCTAACGCTAACGCAAACGCGTTTACGTTTGCAGAGCATTCTGAAGGAAAGTATTCCGGAACGGAAATCACCCCTACTCCTGACTCAAGAGGCAAAAACCCTCACCTTTACGGAGATACGGTTAGGGCTTCTATAGACTTTAAGATCAAGAGTGCTAGCTTTTGGAGTCAGAAAAATCTGACTCCATTAATAAAGCTTTTCTATACGCACTAAAAGTAATAGCTGAGAGCTGAGAGCTGAATGCTTACGGAATTATACCATTTCCGAAAAACTTTTCTAAATTTTATTGAGTAGGGGAGTCGGGAGGTTTTATGCAACGTCCCTACCTAGCCCCTAAGCACGAAAATCATATCAAATCCGGTAGTATTGGTGTAATTAGAGTGTGGGGAGGTGTGGTCTGTGTAGTCCGTGTGGGGGAATTGAATATAGAACTATCAACAATATATCATAGAATCGGATTCTATGTGCAATTAACAGGATTTAATATAATATGTAATCTGAGTAATTAATTATCCTATGACAAAGAAAGTTAAAAGTTAAAAGTCAGAAAAAAAGGAAAGATTGAAGCCGCGAAAATTATTTAAGAGTTTACTGAGTAAGGTCTGTCTTGATGTGAAGTAGCAAATGCGATAACTGTATAACGGAATTTCATATAAGAGAGTAAGGGAGATTGAATATTGAAGTAATTATAAAATTATCAAATATATTATATAACCGGATTCTATATAGAAGCCCTAACAGTATCTCCAGAAAATAGGTCGGAGGGAGAAGTAATTGATAAAAAATGGGTGAGAATTAATTTGAGGATTGGATGAGTGGGAGATATCTAATACACCCCATCTCCCTATCTCCCCATCTCCCCATCTCCCCATCTCCCCATCTCCCCATCTCTCTCCTCTGTTTTCATATAAGAGAGT
>NZ_JBNHEQ010000227.1:0-27707 GCF_050016015.1 Dapis hubbardiae BLCC-M172 | reverse complement strand
AATCTAGCAACTCTATCTTGATGTGTCAACCCCTTTTCTCAATTTTTTTCCGGAAATAGATGATTTGACTGAGAATAAATAAATTGCATCGATTATCTGGCAAGCATTTCAGGGATTTCAAATTTTACAAAAAAATATTCAGACTGACTTTGAAAGTTAAGCAAATAATGTCCATTTTATGCGTTGAGAATAAATTTATACTAATTATTGGACAAATATTTATACCTATAACTATAAAAATATGGGATAACAAAAAATATACTTTTTTTTTGAGATATGCGGTTGTAAAAATTTTAGAAAAAATAGTACAGCGCTACGCGCTAGGGAATAGTAAATTGTCAAAGGGTTTTCCTACGGAATGCTGCGCAAACAGGATTTAGAAATGTCCTAACCTTAATGCGTAGGGCTATAAAGATTTTTTAGTATTACCGTTTGGACTCTATGCCCTAACTCTCAAGCAAAAAACTTTTTTTAGAAAGCCATCTCAAGGTTTTGACATTCTATATAATATGTGTATCTATACTATCTATCCCTATATCTATTAATGGTTAATTAGTTAGGACATTCTTGGCTCATAGGCCATGTTTACAATCTCAAACGAGAATATTCAAAATTCCCAACCTCTCTCTCCAAATGGGATAGTGTATAACTTTTAATTCCACCATTTACCGCTTACCAGTAGTTATATATATTTAGATTCACTATATCCTTAGCTCTGATGATTGATTAAAAGCTATTAGTTTTGCAGCTTTATTTCTATAAAGAGAGAGTCCAAGGTATTACCTTGAATAACCCTAAAATTAAAATTAAAATCACTATCTATACCTAGATGAGAGGAATTTGAGTTCCCTGATTACTGTTACGAAAGTTGTCCCAATTAATGGTATGAGCTAAAATGGCCTAAGAATGTTATTCTAGGTACAGCCAATCTATTAAGTATCAGGACTTTTGGTGAATGAAAAATTACGCTTCTATTGCCATTGGTATCAATCAATACGAGTTTCTTGAGCCTCTTAGTTATGCGCAACAGGATGCAGAGGCACTACATAATTTTTTACTGAACGAAAGAAATTTTTCAGCAGAACAATGTTTAGTATTAAGCGACAATACTTCAACACCAATATGGGAACAGCCAACCTATCCTAGTAGAGAAAATATAATAGATATTATCGAAGGTTTTTGTCAAAAGGAATTGCAAGTAGAGAATTGTCTCTGGTTTTTTTTCAGTGGTTATGGTGTGAGATATCAAAATCAAGACTACCTGATGCCTATTGATGGTAATCCGACAAACCCTGAAGCTACAGGAATATCAATAAGAAAACTACTAGAAGATTTGAGTAAGTCTCCTGTAGAAGAGGTTTTGGTTATGCTAGATATTAAGCATAGCCGTTTGACAGGAATGGACAATCAACTCGGTGTTCAAGCATTAGAGTTAGCTAAAGAGTTAGAGATACCACTGTTACTATCATGTCATCCTAACCAAGTTTCAGAGGAAACTTCTGCACGACGCCTAGGATTTTTTACAGCAGCTCTTTTAGAAGGATTAAATTCTGGAAAATGTACAACACTCAAAAATCTTGATAATTTCTTAAGTAGTCGTTTACCAGAATTATGTACTGAATATCTAAGACCAAAGCAAAATCCCCTGATGATGGTAAATCCTACTGATAAAATGAATCAGATAATCTTACCTCAAAAAATTAGGGTTGATTCTAACTCTGCTCCAGAAAAAGCCAGAACAACAAAACCAGTTTCAAATCCTATAAAAACTTCTATGACAACAAAAAATACCCAAACAGAGATGGTAAATGGGAATATGAATAATAATACAGTTGCATCTCAAGTAAATAGCCAAAATAATATAAAAAAAGTAGAAATGTCTGAAAATATTGCTCAAAATATCCAGTCTGATAAATCCTTTTTGCAAAAGTTAATTGTAGGAAGTAGTCTTACTTCTTTAGTCTTACTATTAGGTGTATTTTTAACAAATAAGTCTATATTTTTCAGTAAACAGATAGTGGGTGAAGGTAATTTACCTACTATGAAAACAGAGGAAGATAACTCATCAGAAGCAACTTTACCACCATCACCTGTAGTATCTGGTTCAAAAAATCAATCTACGGCAAACACTTCTAGTACAACAGGGAATGAGCAAAAACAAGAAGAAAGTCAACTCTCAGCAAATCAATTAATATTATCTGAAGCTGTAACTGTACTTAATTCAATTTCAGCCTCTAGTTTTAGTCGGGCAATTATTAAAGCTTCTGAAATTCCTCAAAGCGATCCAGTCTACCCTGAAGCACAAAATCAAATAGAACGTTGGAGTTTAACTATTCTTGATATAGCTAGTGGACGAGCTTTGAAAGGAGATTATGATGGTGCAATTAATGCGGCTAAATTAGTACCTCGAAATATTAGACCAATTTATCAAGAGGCACAGTTGGCCATCGGCTCATGGGAACCACAACTAGCTCAACAAAAAAAAGCTAATGAAGGGTTTAATGAAGCATTACTTACATCTGCGAAGGAACAGATTCAACCTGGACAAGCTTCTTCTTATATTAAAGCAATTAATGAAGCTCGTAAAATTGGCTCTGGTGAGCCTCAATATGAAGAAGCTCAAAAGTTGATTGCTCAGTGGAGTAATACAATTTTTAGTATTGCGACAGTACGAGCCAAGAATAAAAACTTGAGTGAGGCTATTTTGGCTGGTGAGTTAGTTCCTTCTGGAACGCCAGCTTATGAGTCTGCTCAAAAAGCACTGGCAGATTGGAAAAGTCAAATACAAACTAAGAAAAAAAATTAAATAAAAATATATAGATCATAGCTTTAGAATCTATATTTTGAAATACAGAAGCATAACTTTGGGTATACCCAACCCAAAACGATAAAAGCCGATGGATCAATTAACCCTTGACGGGAGAAAATTAATGTTGGATATATAGCTGATTAATATCATGTCCGTTGGTATCAGAGTGTGTAAAAGTTCGGGAAATATCTACCGCCATATAAGGTTTTTCCTTCTCTTAAAGCTTCTCTCCTAGATAACTAAAGCCTTCTTCCTTACCTTCTCTATACAATACCGATGCTACCAGACATAATATAACCCAAGAATCCCAGAATTTCTGTCAACCAGGAACTCATCTACTATGACTTATGGCCAGCTTCAATCCCAAAAATTTGATAGAGCGCTAGAAGCATTGATCCATCAAGCTTGTCTAAGTATTGATGGAGATTATGCAGAGGTATGGATACCAAGCAAGAGTGGTAGTAGGATAGAATGTAGTCAAATTTGGTATGGACGACCTGAGATTAAAAAATTATTAACAAAGTTTCATAGCTACAGTCAGGAAATAACATTACCACCAAGTATTGATATGCCTGGTCGGATTTGGGTTTCTCAACAGCCAGAGTGGGAAAAAGATATTGGTAATTTACCAGAAACAGTTTATTTACGGACTAAAAAAGCGACTGAAGTAGGTCTGAAAACAGCTTTAGGATTTCCAATTATAGCTAATAATACTGTTGTTGCAGTTATTATTTTTTATCTGAGAGAACTACGGGAATATGACGATAAGATAGTAGATTTAATATCTACTTTTAGCAACTTAGGAACATTAATTTCAAATATATCTACACCAACTAGATTGTTAGATAATCAAGATTATTTTCGGGTAATGGTTGAAAGTAATTGTGATGCGGTGACAATTATAGATATTGGTGGCAATATTTTATATAATAATCCGGTTGTCGAAGAAGTATTAGGTTATCAACCACAAGAATTAATTGGCAAAAATTTTCTTAATTTTGTTCATCAAGATGATTTTTTATTAGTTATAAATAAATTAAAGGAAATTATTCATAATCCGCAATTGAAATTAAAAATAGAAGCCAGATTGTATCATAATGATGGTTCCTGGCATTTTTATGAAATGAGGATTAAAGATTTTCTCCGAACATCAGAAGTTGAACAAATAATAGTTTATAGTCGTGATATTTCAGGATTAAAGCAGGAAAAATTATTGTTGGGGCGCGATTTTTTTTTTGCAGAAGAAATAATCAAAAATAGTAGATATGGAATAGTCAAATTTGATGTTGATTATAATTGTATAGATTGGAATCCTAGGATAGAACAGATATCAGGAATTAGTAGAAAAGATGCTATAGAAAAGTCAATATTTGAAATATTGCCCTTCACTGTAAACGACAAAAAATTAAAAGAAAATAACTCTTGTAAATCCCAAATAATTAATAGTAAAAAAGCTTTTAGTGAAACCATAGAGCGCCTTCCAGTTAATACTGAAAAAGAAATATTATTGGAATGTAATTATACTCCTATCAATGATGAAAATAATCAATTTATTGGCGGATTAATTACTATTTGTGAAATTACTGAAAACCATGAGATAGACGGAAATAAACAGGAAAAAGAGATGTTCAAAGACTTGCTACTGGAACATAATCCTGTAGCAGCAGTTATTTTCGACGGAGATATGTGCTACTTATGGGCATCTAAACGTTGGTTAATTGATAATAATTTGACAGAAAAAGATGTTATTGGGCGTAGTCACTATGAAATTTTTCCTAATATAGACGATCGCTGGCAGGAAATTTATAGAGCTTGTCTAGCAGGAGAAGTGAAAAAAGGTGAAGAAGAGCGGTTTCTCAAAGCAGATGGTTCCCTGGAGTGGATACGATGGGAAATGCACCCTTGGCAGAATAGCATAGGTGAAATAGGTGGCATAATTATGTTCACCGAAGTAATCACAAATTATAAATTAGCACAGAAAGAACTGGCGGATATTAATGCAAATCTACAACAAGTGCTTGATGCTGCCACAGAAGTTGCTATTATTACTACAGATATTAATGGTCAGATTACTACTTTTAATTCTGGAGCTGAGAAACTATTGGGTTATTCTAGAGAAGAAGTAGTAGGTAAAGAAAAGCTGACATTTTTTAATCAAAAATCTCAATTAATAGAACGGGGTAAAGAACTAACTCAGAAATTCAATAACCCAATTAAAGATTTTGATATTTTAGTAAAATCAGCAAAACAAGGAATTTCTGAACCTCAAGAATGGCATTATGTTAAAAAAGATGGCTCTGAGATTTTAGTAAGTTTAGTAATCACAAGTAAACGGGATAGTGAAGGCAAGATAATTGGATTTCTTGGTATTGTTACTGATATTACGCAACAAAAACAGGCAGAAACTGAACTTAAAGAAACAGAAGCAGTAATTAGAGGTCTCTACACAGTAGCTGCAGAAACTAACTTAGACCTAGATGCTATTTTACAAAGAATTTTGGGTATGGGGCGGATACGATATAGAACAGAAATAGGTATTCTAGCAAAGATAACAGAAGAACGTTATGAAGTAGTTGCCTCCCAATTACCCTTGGGATTTCCTTTTCCGATTAAAGCAGGAGATACCATTAATGTTAAACAAACTTATTGTGAGGAAACTATTCAAAAAAATGAACCAATTAGTTTTGAAACTGCCGGAAATTCTGAATGGCAGCATCATCCTGCTTATGCTCAGACATTTTTTAAGCTAGAAGCTTATATTGGCTTTCGAGTTATGGTAGAAGGAAAAATTTATGGTACTCTTAGTTTTGCCAGTCCATATCCCAAAGAAGAACCCTTTAAAGAAAGCGATCACCACATATTAAAGTTAATGGCGCAATGGGTAGGAAATCAAATAGAACGTCATTCTTCTAAAGCTGCCTTAGAAAACCAAGTAAAACAAGTTCTACTTCACAAACAGTTAACTACAGAAATCCGTTCTACCCTAGATAGTGAGCAAATTTTTCAAACAGCGGTTATACTAATCGGTCAGACATTTACAGTAAATCGCTGCCTAATATATTACTATATTGCTGAACCATCACGACAGATTCCTCTAGTAGCAGAATATCTTGAGCCTGGTTATGAATCAATGCAAGATCTATCATTGGCATTGAAAGAAAACCATAATCTAGAAAAAGTATTAGCTCAAGACAAAGCCATGAGCAGTGAAAATACTTACTCAGATCCATTATTAATGAGAGATAGTGATGTTTGTTGCTTATTAGGAGTCAAGTCAATATTAGCAGTTCGTACCTCATATAAAGGAAAACCGAATGGAGTAATTGTTTTACATCAATGCGATCGCTACCGTCATTGGGAAGATGAAGAAATCGATCTATTAGAGTCAGTGGCAGCACAAGTAGGAATTGCTCTAGCACAAGCAGATCATTTAGAGCAGGAAAAACAAAGACAAATCCAATTACAAACCGAAAATTTAGAATTAGAAAAAGCCAGACAAGATGCTGAAACTGCTAATCGAGCTAAAAGTGAATTTTTAGCAATGATGAGTCACGAAATTCGGACTCCTATGAATGCAATAATTGGCATGACAGGGCTATTACTGGATACAGAATTAAACTCTCAACAATACGATTTTGTAGATACTATTCGTCATAGTAGTGATTCATTACTAACTATTATTAATGACATTCTTGATTTTTCTAAAATTGAATCTGGAAGACTAGAATTAGAAGACCAACCATTTAATCTCCGAAATTGTGTAGAATCAGCTTTAGATTTAGTAGCGTCTCAAGCAGGTGCTAAAGGTTTAGAATTGTTATACGTTATCAATCAAGATACTCCGGAAGCAATAGTAGGGGATGTGACAAGACTACGGCAAATACTTGCTAATTTACTTTCTAATGCAGTTAAATTTACTGCTAGTGGGGAAGTCATTGTTTCAGTCGATGGGAAAAAATGGTTATCAGCTCATCAGGAATTATCTCAGCTCAAAAATAGCGATAATAACCAAACCAACACAAATTCTGTGAGTCAGAAAATTCACACACCCTTTGATAACCTATATGAGATAGCATTTGCTGTCAAAGATACGGGTATAGGGATTCCTGAAAAGCGATTAGAAAGATTGTTTAAGCCTTTTAGTCAAATTGATGCTTCCATGACTCGACAATATGGTGGTACAGGATTAGGTTTAGCCATTAGCAAACGGTTAAGTGAAGCAATGGGTGGAAATATGTGGGTGGAAACGGAAGTAGGTAAAGGTTCGACATTTCATTTTACTATGATGGCAATGGCAACTAAAACCACTACAGAATCTGACCTTAAACAACCACAACCTGAACTCACTGGGAAGGAACTACTGGTTGTAGATGATAATGCAACTAATCGCAAAATTCTTAGCCTCCAGGTACAATCTTGGGGAATGAAAGTGGAGGCAGTGAAGTCAGGAGCAGCAGCTTTAAAGTTAATTAACTCTGGGAAAAAATTTGATCTGGCGATACTAGATTTACAAATGCCAGAAATGGACGGTTTAACCTTAGCAGAAAAAATTCAATCTATACCAGATTATCAAGAATTACCTTTAGTAATGCTCAGTTCAGTAGGCAAACTGACATCAGAAGAAATTGCAGGTAGAGCTTCATTTGCAGCTTTTGTAAGTAAACCAATTAAACAGTCTAATTTATATGAGATGTTAGTTTCTGTACTTGGAAAACAAGCAATATCATTTAAACCGAAAACTTCAGAAGCAAAATCAATCTTGAGTAATGAAGCCGAATTTGGGTTGTTGCCATTACGCATCCTGGTAGCGGAGGATGTAGTTGTGAATCAGAAAGTAGCTCTACTTGTCTTAGAGAGATTAGGTTATCGTGCCGATTTGGCAAATAATGGATTGGAAGCTCTAGAAGCATTACGTCGTCAACACTACGATATAGTTTTCATGGATGTACAAATGCCAGAAATGGATGGTTTAGAAGCAACAAGACGAATTTGCAAAATTTTCCCTGAAACTAAACGACCTTGGATCATAGCGATGACTGCTCATGCAATGCGGGGCGATCGTGAAGAATGTTTAGAAGCAGGAATGAATGACTATATAAGTAAACCAGTTCGAGTAGAAGCATTAATTAAGGCATTAAAAAATTATATCACTAGGAGTCAGGAGTCAGGATTCGTAGGGGCGAACGGCCGTTCGCCCGTACAGGAGGTAGGAGTTACAGCAAAAACAGAGGTGAATTTAAAATCAAATCAAGTTAATCAAGAGGTTATTCCAGAAGCAAATTTGAATCTGCTGGAAAATCAAAATCAAGCCAAATCAAATATTACTGAAGCAAATAATTTGGAATTAGAAGAAGAAGAAAAAAGTAAGAATTTATCTTTAGTAAATTCTTTCGTTAAAAAAGAAACAGAGGTGAATTTAAAATCAAATCAAAATCAAGAGGTTATTGCAGAAGCAAATTTGAATCTCCAGGAAAATCAAAATCAAGCCAAATCAAATATTACTCAAGCTAATAATTTGGAATTAGAAGAAGAAGAAAAAAGTGAAAGTTTATCTTTAGTAAATTCTTTCGTTGAAACAGAAACAGAGGTGAATTTAAAATCAAATCAAGTTAATCAAGAGGTTATTCCAGAAGCAAATTTGAATCTGCTGGAAAATCAAAATCAAGCCAAATCAAATATTACTGAAGCAAATAATTTGGAATTAGAAGAAGAAGAAAAAAGTAAGAATTTATCTTTAGTAAATTCTTTCGTTAAAAAAGAAACAGAGGTGAATTTAAAATCAAATCAAGTTAATCAAGAGTTAATTCCAGAAGCAAGTCTGAATCTCCAGGAAAATCAAAATCAAGCCAAATCAAATATTACTGAAGCAAATAATTTGGTATCAGAGGAAGAAGAAAAAAGTGAAAGTTTATCTTCAGTTTCATTAGATTTTTTTAACGAACAGAAATCAAATTTTACAACTCCACCTATTGATAAATTAGTATTTGAATATCTAAAAGAGCAAGCAGCAGGAGGAGACGAAAGTATTTTAAAAGAAATAATTAACAGTTACTTAGGGGAATCTCCTCAAAAAAGAGAAGCAATTATAGCAGCAATAGTAGCTAAAGAGCCAGTTGAATTAAGAAATTCTGCTCATGCTCTAAAATCTCTGAGTTTAACTATGGGGGCTAATAATTTAGCTGAACTATGTGGGGAATTAGAAGCAATAGGTCGCATGGGTACAACAGAAAATGCAGAGGAATTAATGGAATTAATTAACCAAGAATATCATAGAGTTAAAATAACGTTAAAATCAAAAATTTGAAATAAATTCATAAGATGATTAAGCCAGATTTTTGGACTGTACCACCACGAATATTGGTAGTTGATGATGAAAAAACTATTCGACTAATATTACGCCGTATATTGGAGAAAGATGGTTATCAAGTTATTGAAGCAAATAATGGAGAAGAATGCTTAGAAATTTGTCAAAAACAATTAGCAAATATGATATTACTTGATGCAATGATGCCAGGAATGGATGGCTTTACTTGTTGTGGTAAATTACATCAACTATTAGGAGAAAATAGTCCACCAGTATTAATGATTACAGTGCTTGATGACCAAGCTTCTGTTGATTTAGCATTCCAAGTAGGGGCAACAGATTATGTGACTAAACCTATTCATTGGGCAGTTTTACGTCAACGGGTTCGACGCTTATTAGAAATTCAATGGGCAATGAGTGAACTACGACGACAAGTAGAAAAACAGCAAATGTTGACTGAAAAATTGGAAAAAGCAAACCAAGAATTGGAGCGTTTAGCTTCTGTGGATAGTTTAACAATGATTGCTAATCGTCGCCACTTTGATCGGTTTATAGAAACTGAGTGGAAACGTGCTAATAGAAATGATTTACCATTATCAATTATAATATGTGATGTAGATTTTTTTAAAGCTTATAATGATACTTATGGCCATCCAGCAGGAGACACTTGTTTAAGGAAAGTTGCTGATATTATTATTCATAATGTTAGTCGTCCTGCTGATTTAGTAGCTCGTTATGGTGGTGAAGAATTTGTAATTGTTTTGCCAGAAACAAATAGGGAAGGGGCAGTTCATATTGCCGAAAAAATTCGTCAAAGTATTAAAGATGCTGCTATTCCTCATCAGGGTTCAAAAGTTATTAATTGTGTCACAATTAGTTGTGGAATTGCTACTAGAAAATCATGCCTCCGGAAAGATAATTCTGAATCTCAAATTAGCGATTTGATTAGGAAAGCAGATTTAGCACTTTATGAGGCTAAATCTCAAGGGCGCAATCGAGTTTGTGTTGATTCAAAAAGTTAATTAGGGTTTGCTGAAAAATTCTTATGGGTGAGGGTAGGAGTCAGGAGTCGTAGGGGCGTTTCATGTCGCGCAGCGAAACGGCCGTTAGCTTCGCATAACTATCGTTAACGCCCGTACAGGAGTCAGGAGGAATGGGAATTATAGAGGAGGCAGGAGGAAGAATAGTAAGAGTGATTTTTCTGCCATAATCTACCCAAAATGCTCACTTTTTCCGCTTTATCAACGAAAAACCTGGTACTTTTTCGAGACGTAAAATTGCTCAAACCTTTATCCGTCAATGCTTTGATATTTAATCAGCAAGCCCTAATTAATTATCATTGAATAGGGAATAGGGAATAGGAGAAGATACAATTATTTTTAACTTAGAGATAATTAAGAATTATTATAATAATAAAGTTAAATCTAGTAATTATTATATTGTTTTCAGGCAAAAGGAATATAAAAGAAGAAAATTCAGCAATTAACAATGTTCATGTCGAAGAAAGAAGGCTTTAGTTATCTAGGAGAGAAGGAAGAAAAAAAGGAAAAACCTTAAATTAGGTAAATATTTACCCAACTTTTACACGCTCCGATACCAGCGGACATGATATAACTCAAATTTAGCCACATTTTAAAGCTAGATACTCTACTACTACTACTATAATAATCAGGAATGATATAATTTCCGTTGGTATCGTTTGTTTGTATAAAAATTGGAGAAATATCTACCTTATCTTAGAGTTTTTCTTTATTTTAAAACTTCTTCTTTCTTCCTTACCTTCCCTATATAATACCGATGTTATCGGTTATGAAAAGTCCAGTTTTCAAATTTCTCTCTAACCATTCTGCCTTCTGCCTTCTGCCTTCTTCCTTCTTCCTTAAATTCATAATAGTTTAGGTAAAAATAATGGTGATTTTACCAATGAAAAGGCTGATAAAAAAACTGAGCAATGCTATAATTTCAGAAAATATTATTTTCTCGAAAAATCCTCAAGTGTCATTACGATTTGTTTGGTTCATATTTTTGATTACTCCGATATATATTACAGTTGGATGTTTCGGTTGGGCATTATTACAAAAAGAACGCAGTTTAGTTAAACAATTAGCAACTGAATTTAAGATTAAAATTGGTCATAATGTTACTCAGGATTTGGATAATTATTTAGACGCTCCTAATACAATATATCAAGTTAACCAAGATTTAATTAAATTGGGGTTACTAAATTTTAATGATTTAACTGATACAAGAAGTTTGTTTTTGCAGCAAATTAAACAGTTTAATGTTAATCAAATTGATTTTGGCACTACCAATGGCGAATTTGTGGGAGTTAAGAGAAATAATGATAATAGTTTGGTAATTAGATTAATAACTAAATCTAATTCAAAAATTGTCATGGAATCTGCCATATATTCGGAAGGGAATATTACAGAAACATCTAAAAGTTACGAAGAGAATTATCAAACTGAAAGTTGGTATCAAGATGCAGTTAAAGCAGGTAAACCTGTCTGGAATAAGATTTATAATGACGATGATTCAGAAGAATTATTTGCTATCTCAGTTAGTTATCCGGTTTATAACCAGAATAATAGTTTGATTGGAATATTAGCAGTTGAGTTATCTATTTTAGAGATTGATAAATTACTGCAAAAAGTCAATATTAGTCAATCTGCTGTGATTTATATTATTGAAAAATCTGGGTCAATTGTAGCTAGTTCTTTGACTGAAACATCAGAGTCTGAAATTGAGATTACAGACAAGCAATTACCTATTACTAAAATCCAAGAAATAATAAATAAATCGCTAGAAAAATCAAGCAGTTTTAATCAATTAGAACAAAACAAACAATTAGAATTGCAATTTCAAGGTAAACAATATTTTGTAGAGTTAATCCCCTGGCAAAATAAAAATGACTTAGATTGGTTGATTGTAGTAGCTCTGTCAGAATCAGAATTTATGGCACAAATTAATGGAAATACTAAACTGATTATCTTGTTTTGTTTATTAACAATAATTATAGCTACTTACTTAGCTGTGTTAATATCTCGCTGGATAACTCAACCAATATACAAATTATTAAAGGCTACTCAAAAAAGTAATATTGCTGAAGAGGATTTATCCTTAAATCAAAAGATAGTTAAGTTTACCGAAATAGAAGATTTAGCAGAATCCTTTAAGCAGATAAATGAGCGTCTAAAAAATAACTTTCAAGAAAGCAATTTTTTTAATCTTTCTGTTGATTTATTAGCAATTGTTGGTACTGACGGTTATTTTAAACAGCTTAATTCCAGTTGGTCAATAATTTTAGGTTATAGTATAGAAGAATTATTAGCACTACCTTATCTTGAATTTGTACATTCAGAAGACAAAAATATTACTATTGCAGAAACAAAAAAGATTTCTGAGAGTGCTACAGCTTTTAATTTCCAGAATCGTTTTCGCACAAAAGATGGTTGTTATAGATGGTTAGCTTGGAATAGCGTTCCTTTTTTAACAGAAAATTTAATCTATGCAGTGGTACGAGATATTACAGATGAAAAACAATCTATAGAACAGCTTTTTATTAATCAAAGACAATTAGTAGAAGCTGAAAAATTTGCTGGTATGGGAACTTGGGAAAATGATTTAACGACAGATGAGTTTAGATGTTCAGAACAACTATATGGTATTTTGGGTTTACCTTTCCCATCAAATGTTTTAACTAGAGAAGATTATTTTAATTTAGTTCATCCTGATGATTTACCAACAATAGAAAAAGCAATTGATTCAGCAATTAACCAAGGTAAAAGCTTAAAAATTGAGCAAAGAATATTATGCCCCGATGCTACAGTAAAACATATATTAATTAGTGGAGAACCTATTTTTAATGAGGAAGGTAAAGTAATCAAACTTTTCGGCACAGTTTTAGATATTACGGAACGCAAACAAACAGAAATAGCATTACGAGAAAGTGAAGAGAAGTTTAATCAAATAGCAGAAAATATTAACAGTATTTTCTGGATACAAGATGCGCAAAATAATCAAATTATTTATGTTTCTCCTAGTTATGAAAAAAATTGGGGTTATAGCTGCGATGAGTTATACGCATCACCAGACTCTTTTCTAGATGCTGTTCATCCAGAAGATCGCCCGAAAGTAGCGAAGACTTTAGCAAATTCCCTGGAAACACAAGCAGAACAAGAATATCGTATTGTACTACCTAACGGAGAAATACGTTGGATTTTGGTTCGTGGGTTTCCCATTAAAAATCAAGCAGGGGAAGTTTATAGAATAGCTCGAATAGCAGAAGACATTAGTGAAGATCGAGTGGTAGACACAAAGCTACAACTGATTCAAGAACGACTGCAACTTGCATTAGAAACTTCAGGAGATGGTTTATGGGATTGGAATATTTCCACAGGGAAATGTTATTACAGTTCCCGATGGTTAGAAATGTTAGGGTACGAGGAACGCGATCTACCTGGGAATTTTAACACTTGGGAAATGCTAATTCATCCGGAAGATAAAGATTGGATAATGGATGCTTTGCATCTGCACTTAGAAGATAGTTCATTTATTTTTGCTTTCGACTATCGACTAAGAACTAAATCTGGGGGATGGAAGTGGATAGCAACTTATGGTAAAGTAGTAGTCAGAGATGAGACTGGTAAACCAGTGAGAATGATTTGTACTCATACAGATATCAGCGCTCGCAAAGCAGCAGAAGTAATTCTCCAGCAACAACTAGAATTGGAAAAACTGGTTTCCACTATCTCTACTAGCTTTATTAATCTTAATCCTAACCAAGTTGATAACAGTCTGCAAATGGCATTACAACAAGTTGGTGAGTTAATAGGTGCAGATAGTAGTTATCTATTTTTAGTAAGTAGCGATCAAACTAAAATTACGAATACCTATCAGTGGTTTGCTCCAGGGATAGAAGCTAAAGTTGAAACTCTACACAATCTTCCCATAAATGATTTACCATGGTTAATGGATAAACTCTATAAATTTGACGTAGTGCATATACCTCTAGTCTCGAATTTACCTCTAGAAGCAAGCACTGAAAAACAAATTCTATCAGCACAGTCAATTCAATCTTTGTTATGTATCCCTATGGTTTCTGGAACTGAATTAATTGGTTTTGTGCGGTTCGATGCAATTAGTCAATTATCTAAGTGGACAGATTCTACAATTAATCTGTTAACCATTATCGGTGAGATTTTTGTTAGTGCTTTAGAATATCAGGAAGCAGAGTTAGCACTCCGGGAAAGCGAACAACGCTTTCGGATGATGGCAGATAGCGCTCCAGTATTTATTTGGATGTCCGAGTGCGGAAAGGGTTGCCTTTTTAGCTATTTTAATCAAACCTGGTTAAATTTTACTGGGCGTAGTTTAGAAGAAGAAATAGGTAAAGGTTGGCAACAGGGTATCCACCCTGAAGATTTGGAAAATTATCTGGAAACTTATCAAGCAAGTTGTTATAACCGCCAACCTTTTACCATTGAATATCGCTTGAGAAGAGCAGATGGTGAATATCGTTGGGTTTTTGATACTGGGGTGCCAAGATTTAATCTGAATAATAGTTTTGCTGGTTATATTGGTAGTTGTATTGATATTAGCGATCGTAAAGAAGCAGAAGCACAAATCCAAAATTCTCTTCAGGAAAAAGAGGTTTTGCTCAAAGAAATTCATCACCGAGTTAAGAATAACCTACACATTATTTCTAATTTATTAGATTTACAGTCAGATTATATTGAGGATGAAAAAGTTCTGGAATTATTTGCTGATAGCCAAAATAGGATTCAAACAATGGCTCTGATCCATGAACAACTCTATCAGTCAAAAGATTTAGGACAAATTGATTTTACTGAATATATTCATACTCTGATGGATAATTTATTATGTTCCTACATTAGCAGAGAAAGTATAATTAATCCGATAATTAATGTAGAACCTATAAGTCTAAATTTAGAAACAGCTATTCCTTGTGGTTTAATAATTAATGAATTAGTAACTAATTCTTTAAAATATGCTTTCCCTAATGGTAAAAATGGAGAAATTGGTCTGGAATTACATCAAGATGAACAGGAAAAAATTTACCTTACAATTCGAGATAATGGTATTGGAATACCCGCTGATTTTGATTGGCAGAATACTTCTTCTTTAGGTTTAAAGTTAGTGCGAATTCTCTCTAGACAATTAAAAGCTGAAATAGAGTTTGATGGTAGTCAGGGTACAGTGGTTAATTTAAAATTTTCTCCTCTTAAGTACAAACCTAGATTTTAGAGGTTGAATGTATCAGGAAATCTGAAAAAATAAGATAGGGAACAGGGAATAGGGAATAGGCAAAAAAACAGTTATTTGTTATCAAGAACTTCACAACTAACTGATTAAGTATGAATAGTCATACCTCCTCTCTCTGTAGAGTTATATCAATCCCTTGCCTTATTCAAGCTAGTTGATTGAGTTGTGAAACTTTTTTCTTAATACTTATTTGACAAACAGTCTTTTAATCTATTCCTTAACCATAAATATTGAAACTTTTGGGGAGATAGGTAGGGCTTGCTGAAAAAGTCTTTTAGTAGTGGTAGGAGTCAGGAGTCATATAAAATTCGGTAGAACAGTTGTCCGCAGCGACGATAGGAAGCAATCTCAGAGATTTAAGAGATTGCTATCCGTTCCGGAATGCTCCGCAAACCTTCCACTCCGTTCCAGTCGCTGCGGACGCAAGCTATAGTAATTATCCAGATTGTATATCAGGAGTCAGGAGTCAGGAGAAATGGGGAACTCATAATACCATTTCTCAAAAACTTTTCTATATTTACTTGAGTAGGGGAGTAGGGGAGTAGGGGAGAAGTAAACATAATCATAATTAATGGTAAATTACTTCAAATTAGCAAAAAAGTGTTTATTATGTATTACTTACTTAATAGCTGAAGTGTTCCCTAAGTATAGCATTACTTTTGGGAATTTTTATAAGAGGTAGTAGGAAGAATAATCCCTTGATTTTTCTCTAAATATTGAGCAAAAATTCTAAATTTTTGAACCTTTTTTACCTAAAAGTTCGTACTTTTTCCAGATATAAAAATGCTAATAGCTTTATCTGTCAAGGCTGTTATATTTAATCAGCAAGCCCTAGGTAGTATTCAAGAATTAAGAATTAAGAATTAAGAATTTAGAATTACCTCTCCTTGAAAAGAAGAGGATTGACGAATAGGAAAATTTTTATTTATTACCCCCTTAAAAGGGGAGGCTTTAAACCAGAATATTTCGGTAAGAGATTATATCATGGTATAATCTACATATTGCATATTGATACAATAATAGTGGTTTTCATTAACATAGAATACAAATATCAGAGCTGTAACTTATCAAATTTAAACATACTTATCTTTTTTTGTAATCTAGTTTTGTGAAAACCGCTAGAAATTATCCAGGTTATATAGGTAAAATTTTATGAATGTTAATCAAAATACTCCCAAATCTCCCACTAAAATTTTAGTTGTTGAAGACGAGCTAATTGCAGCAGAAAATATTGCTAGAAATCTTAAAAAATTAGGATATGAAGTAATTGGAATTGTAGACTCTGGTGAAGAAGCTATTCAAGCTGCGACAGAAAACCATCCTAATTTAGTGCTAATGGATATTATGCTTCAAGGAGATTTAGATGGTATCGAAGCTGCTGGACATATTCGGTCTGAATTAAAAATACCTGTTATTTATATGACTGCTTATGCAGATGATGATACATTGGGGCGGGCAAAATTAACCGAACCTTATGGTTACTTAGTCAAGCCATTTAAACCTCAAGCTTTAAGAACTATAATTGAGATTGCTCTGCAAAAACATCAAAGTGAACAAGTAGTAGAATCATCCTATATTAAGGAAATTGAAGAGGTAAAAAATCAGCTCGATCGGTTAACAAATCAAGAGGAGATAACTTCTTTTACAAATCGGATCGTCCTATCAGATAAGTTTGCTAAAGTTGTTAGTAAAATCGACAATTTTCAGGAAAAAAAATCTCAACCAGACAAAGATTGTACGCCAACTATTCCTGTAGTTTGTTTAGGTATTAATCGCTTCAAGCGCATCAATAATTTAGGATACGAGTGGGGCGATATATTAATTAAATCTATAGTTAAAAGAATTAATAAATTTATTAGTAAAGGCAGTATTATTGCTCGGTTAAATACAGATGAGTTGGTAATTATATTAGAGCCAGTTAATAATAAAACTGAAACTAAAGTTATCATCCAAAATATTTTAGAGCAATTTACTAAACCTTATGTATTAAACCAACAAAAATTTTTGATTAGTGCTAATGCCGGAATTACTTTTTATCCTGTTGATAGTCAGGCACTTGGAGAATTACTTTTAAAAGCGAGGAATGCTATGGAATATAGTCGAATACAGGGAGATAATCAATATAATTTTTACAAAGAAGCAGGCAAACATCAAAATACTAATACATTAAAGTTAGAGAATGATTTATATTCAGCTTTGTCAAATAAACAATTTAAAATTTACTACCAACCAATAGTTAATTTAAAAACAGGTCAAATTGTTGGTGCTGAAGCTCTAATACGTTGGCAAACTTCTGATGGTTCTATCATATTACCCGGACACTTTTTACCATTAGCAGAAGAAATAGGATTAATTGAAGCAATAGGAGAATTTGTTTTGAAAAGTGCTTGTGAAGATGTTAAGGCTTTGCAAGATATTGGGTTAGGAAAAATACGAGTAGGAGTTAATATATCTGCTCGCCAATTAAATCAATTAGATTTACGCCAAAGATTAGTTAAAGTTCTTTTAAATAGTGGTCTAGCTCCTAATTATGTCGAGCTAGATATTAATGAAAGTATATTGATTACAAATCAAACAACAGCTATGCGAAGTTTACATGGTTTAAAAACTTTAGGTATTCAAATTGCTATAGATGATTTTGGTACAGGTTATTCTTCCTTAAGTTATCTGGAAAAATTTCCTATTGATTCTATCAAAATAAATCAAAAATTTATTAGAAATATTAATCTTAATTCTACCAATCAAGTTATAACATCAGCAATTATTTCAATGGCTCATAAACTAAATATGCGAGTCATCGCTGAAGGAGTTGAAACTGAAAAAGAATTGGCTTTTTTAGTTAAAAATAAATGTGATGAACTTCAAGGTTATGTATTTAATCGTCCATTACCTTTGGTAGAATTTGCATCTTTAGCAGAATCTTTAGCTAGTTGTCCTCAGATGATTAATGATTGGATAAGTCAAGAAAAAAGCTGAAATAAGTAAGCATTCAGCACTCAGCTATCAGCTATCAGCTATCAGCTTTGAATTATTGCTCTGCTGATTAAATATAAAAGTATTTACAGATTAAAGTTTGAGCCTTTTTGGGTTGCTAAAAAGTACCAGGTTTTCAGCTCTTAATGCACGGTTCCCGAAAAATCAAAAAGGAGCGTATTTTTGGCAAGAGTTGGGAAAAAAATTACTCCCCCGCTCCCCTACTCCTTAAAAAATACTTTTTCAGCCAACCCTAATTAATTATTTTGTAAGCATTCAGCAGTCAGCTATCAGCTATCAGCTATCAGCTATCAGCTTTGAATTATTGCTCTGCTGATTAAATATAAAAGTATTTACAGATTAAAGTTTGAGCCTTTTTGGGTTGCTAAAAAGTACCAGCTTTTCATATCTTAATGCACGGTTCCCGAAAAATCAAAAAGGAGCGTATTTTTGGCAAGAGTATAGCAAAAAAATTACTACTCCCCTACTCCCCTACTCCCCTACTCCCCTACTCCTTAAAGAATACTTTTTCAGCCAACCCTAATTATTAGGAAGTACCTGCCAATTGTGTGCTTCTAGGATAGGTGCAATATCTATAACTGTTCGCTGTCGTAAGGTCATCACTTCTTTGATTTTACAAAGTCCTTCTAATTGAGTTTTATCCATATAAACAGCTCGACTAACTGTTTCATTATTTTTGCAGTATAAATATGCAGTTGCTTGATTATCTACAACTTCAAGGTGTAGATAGTATACTTTTTTATCTTGATAAATAAAGTGATTTGGAGCAACAATTATTTGTGTCTTTTTCATTAATATAGTAGTTATATTTTAATTTTTTTTGCTATTTTGTCTATATAGCAATCCTAAATAGGTCTTAACAAATAAAAAAGTAAATAAACAAACTGAAAATCCCGACTGTTCCCTTTTGCCTGTTCCCTAAAAATTAGTAAGATTTTTGCCATGAATAAAATAGGATTAATATAGAAATATAGCGGTTTTCACAAAGGTAGACTACAAAACTTCTTCCTTCTTACTTCTTCCTTTAAACCCAAATCTCTGTACTCTAAAAAACATGAAAACTGCTATAGTCATTTTTTATCAATTTAATCTGACTCAGTATTCAGATTTCTTAAATTCAAAGTAGAATTAATTTGTTTTAATAATTTTTCTTTCTCTTTCTTGTTATTCAATTCTGGCAATTCAGCAATATTTGTATCTTGTTCATCAAACTTTTCTTCAGGGTTATTAACTAAATTTTTGTCTTGATTGTCTTGATTTAGATGTTCTTGAAAAACCTTAGTAACTTTACTACTTATAGGATGTATAACTGAAGATGAATTAACTACATTTTTCTCCAAACTTGGTTGTTGAATTAAGACTTCCAACTCATCTAATATTTTCTCGGAACGCTGATTATTTTCTACTAGATACTTAGCAGTATCTTTACCAGTTTCAGTCAAATTATTCAGTTCGGAAATTTTCATAATCAAGTTATCAGCTACTTGGTTCATTTGACGACCAGCTTCTGATGTTTCACTAACCAACTTTCCAATTTCATTAGTTATATGGCTAAAACCACCAAGCTCAGAACTTGAATGACCAGCAACTATTGCAGCTTGTATCGCTAAATGTTTTGCCTGTTGACTAACTGTTTCAATTTGATTTGATGTAGAATTAATTAGCTTCAGGTCATTTGTAAATAACTGACCAATATTAACGATTTCATTCATGTTTTTATTAATTGTTTGTACTGCATCAAATGTGGTATTAAATGCTTTTTTTCCCTCCTGAGACATTAAACCAGAAATTTCTTTTATTCTTTGGTTAAGATTATTAATTTGTTGTGATTGAGTAATTAGTGCATTTTGCTGTTTTTCCAAGAGCTTATTTCTAGCTAAAATTTCTTGTTTCTGGATTTGTAATGCTTTTGTATTTTGCTGGAGTTTATATTGTTGATTTTTGAGCTGTATTAAATAATTTTTAGCATTGTTTTTGTAACGATATAACTGATCGTTTACGTCTTTAAGTATATGAGACTGAGCGGTAATCAAAGTTTGAAAATTTAGCAAAAAATATATATAAAAATCAGATTTTTTTTTGTTAATAAATTGAACGACTATCGGCTCATAAATATTTTCTTCAGAACGATTTAGTGCTATTTGTAGAGCTAAGTTAATTTTTTCTTCAGCAGGTAATATTAAACAATTATCATAGTTTTTAGTTGCCTTCAAAAAATATTCAATTGGTCGTTTAATAAACAATTCTCTACCGTATGGAGAACTCATTTGTTCGTGAAAGTAACTTCGAGAAACCATGCCAAGAAACTTTTGCTCAGAGACAACTATAACTCCAGGTAAGTCAAGTTGTTCATTAAACTGAGATGAAACTAATTCTACTGACGTCATTGGACTTACTTGAAAATCAATCAGTGGTAATTCTCGGAGAGTAGACTCAGAATTTAGCTTCGGTAATTTAGATTTTAAACTGTTTGCCATTTTACAAAACCCACTTAATTTATCAGGGATTTTAAGAAAAATCTAAGGCAATTTAATCATCAGGATTTGGATTTATTTTATATTGTATTGTCCTCTAACGTCAATCATTATCTCTAACTAATTTCTATAAAGATTGGTTGTTATATCAATATCCCTTAGATAATTTAGAGGTTGAATGTATCAGGAAATATGAAAAGAGAAGATAGGGAACAGGTATGGAGGGAACAGGTATGGAGGTATGGAGGCAAAAAACAATTATTTGTTATCAGGAACTTCACAACTAACTGATTAAGGATGAATAGTCATACCTCCTCTCTCTCTAGAGTTATTTCAATCCCTTGCCTTATTCAAGCTAGTTGATTGAGTTGTGAAACTTTTTTCTTAATACTTATTTTACAAACAGTCTATTAATCTTTTCTTAAGATATAGAATATAGGAACTATCTCAAATTAATTAGAAAACCTAGTAATATTTATAATTTACCTAAAAATAGCTGATAGCTGATAGCTGACGGCTGAATGCTTACAAACTATCTATTTATGAACTATTTAGCTCATTTACTTTTAGCAAAAAATACTCCCGAATCACAAATAGGAAATCTACTAGGCGACTTTGTAAAAGGTTATCTAGAAAAATATGAAACTATTTATAGCCATGAAATTCTCGTGGGAATCAAAACCCATCGTCAAGTTGATTGTTTTACCGATACTCATCCAATATATTTGAGAAGTAAAAATCGGATTAGCAGTAGCCATAGACGTTTAGCAGGAATAATTATTGATATTTGTTACGACCATTTTCTGGCAAATCACTGGAATTTATTTTCCCATGAAAACTTAGATGTTTTTGTACAAAAAATCTATCTTATTTTGAAGGATAATCAGGAAATTTTACCTGAGAAGTTAAAAAAAATATTGCCGAGAATCATATCTGAGAATTGGCTTGTTTCCTACAAAAATATATCAGGAATTAACTTAACCTTTGTGCGCTTATCTAAACGTTTGAAGAGGGAAAATAATTTGGCTACTGCTGTTAATGAGCTGATGCAAAATTATTCTGAAATTGAGTCAGATTTTTTGATGTTTTTTCCAGAAGTTATGAGTTATGTGAAAACTTTGCATAATTGATAATGTTAGCTTTCAGCTATTAGCAGTCACCAATCAGCTTTTTTTGTGAAGGAATTAATTAAATATATTTGCTTAGATATTTCAGGTCTTCAAATATGCTTTTAAAGAGTCAGGAATCAGGAGAAAATAACAATGTAAACATTTTGCCGGAATGCTCCGCAACAAACTATTATATCAAATCCGGTAATATTGGTGTAATTTAGATAAGGAGTGTTGGGAGAGCTAGGAAGATTTGGCAATGCCTGAAGATGGAAGATTTTTTTATAGTGAATTAAGCGTATTTGATATTAGCAGTCAGCTTTTAGCCATTTCATAAATACCAATTATTAATTTAACTGTTGCGTAATAGTTTTTAGATTTTAGAGAAACTACCGCAGTGGGGATAGTGCCACACACCTCTAGGCATCGCCTCACTTCTGATGACTATAATTTAATGATTAATTTAACTGTTGCGTAATAGTTTTTAGATTTTAGAGAAACTATCGGAGTGGGAATAGTGCCACACACCTCTAGGCATCGCCTAATACCAACTTAACTCCTTTGACATACTCTCCGGCTGTTAGGCGCGGAGATTCTCCTGAAAACAGGATTCTTGGTTCAATGAGTCCACTTAAATCAGATACGCAAGCGATACCTAAGCCAGAGATGGTTCTCTCCCCAAGCGTTTACTCTATTTCAAGAGCCTGTTCCTGTATGCCCTACGGTACAGTTCAAACAAACCAAAAACTTTGGTTCTCTGGTACTTGTTGCTTAGAGCTTTTCCATACACAAGCATTCGGAGTGCAAAACCCCATAACTCTTCTCTTGGTCAGCATTCCCTCTCTTGGTGCGCGTTCCGCAAGCGACTTGCCTCTTTCAGAGGAGCTTCGCTAACGTCGTCGCGGGGTCGCACCGTAAGCGAGCTGACGGCGACGCGGGGTCTGACCGCAGTTTTCAAGGTAAATGGCGCTACTGATTAAGTAGCTAGGTTTTTAGAGTGGTTGAATACCTTTCCACTTTTTCTAGCATAACACAAACTCCCCCTTTTAGGGGGAGGCTTTAAACCCAATTTTTCGGTAAAATCATACATTTATTCAGCAACGTAATATTAAAGATAAAGATAAAGCAGTCAACATTACTAGGGCTGAATCCTCAAATTCTCAAATATAGTCTTTGCTGCGAATTGAACTTCTATACATCACTAATCCGACGGCTACCCTATCTAAGATAAAAATAAAAAAGAATGCTACGAATAATTTTGCCTGCTTAAAATACTTTACTTATAAATATTTGACTAAAAATAGAGTTTGACTTTGACTAAATGATATATAGGCTATTCCTCCTGACTCCTGACTCCTTGAAACAGCCTAAGTATTTATAGCAAAAATTTTAGTATTTCATATAACTTCGCGCCTCCTAACTTCAGCTATAAATAGGTAGGCAAAATTAAACCTAAAATAACTGTAGAAAATAAATTTGCCCAAACCATTCTGACTCCTGACTCCTCTTTTATCTGATTCAAGTTTCATTAATATTATTTGTTACTACCTCTATAGGAGGTATTTCTTTAGATAAAGGTTTAATCTGATCTGGGTTGAAATTTAAGCTAGAAAACAAAGGCAAAATTTCCTTACTAAAAGCCTCTGCTGCCTTAGAACGATAACGATTAGGATTATAAATGACTGATAATATCCTATTAATAACAATCTGATCTATTTTAGCTGTAGTTAAAACCCCAATTTGTAATTCTTTTTCAATAGCAGAAACAGAAACAAAAGCCACCCCTAAACCAGACTGAACAGCATTTTTAATTGCCTCAATTGAATTTAGTTCCATCTCCACTTTCAGGCGGCGAGTATCAATGCCACTCTCGGATAATACTTGATCGATTACTTTGCGGATAGTAGATTGAGAGTCCAAAGTAATAAAATTTAAGTGATACAAGTCATCTTTCTGAATAGTCTCCTTTTCGGCCAGGGAATGAGAAACAGGCAAAATTAAGGCCAGCTCATCTTCAGCATAAGGCACAACTTCCAAAGACTCCTGCAACTCAGGAGGAACTTCACCCCCAACAATAGCTAAATCTATTTGCCCATTAGCCACACTCCAAGCAGTACGACGAGTAGAATGAACGTGCAACTGTACAGCAACATCAGGATATTTTTGTCTAAACATCCCTATCATTCGGGGTAGTAAATAAGTGCCAGTAGTTTGAGAAGCACCAACAATTAAAGTACCTCCCTGGAGATTTTGCAAATCTTCGATCGCCCGGCAAGTTTCTTGACAAAGAGATAATATTTTCTCACCGTAAGTAAGTAGTAGATGACCAGCTTCAGTTAATTGTGCCCGGCGACCGCCACGGTCAAATAAGGGAACATTTAACTGTCGTTCTAAGTTTTGCACCTGTAAACTAACTGCGGGTTGAGAAACAAACAGACTATCGGCAGCTCGTTTAAAGCTACCTTCAGCAGCGATGGCTTTGAGAATGCGTAATTGGTCTAGGGTGAAAGGAAGCTCAGACATATTGTTAAAGGAAAAAGAAATTTAGGGAGTTGATGCCGAAAGGGTTTCCTAATCGACAAATTGCTGACCTAACTGCCTTTGATTTGACTCTATAGGTTGTTGGAGAGCAAGAAGAGAGTGGGAAACTGATGAGAAGTTTAAATTTATAGTCTTTTTCTGTATTAAACCAGGTTTTATGGATCAAAAAAATTGGGTCGCGCAACCCCGCTTTTTAAGGGGAAATGTCTTTGGAGCAGGGCGTAAATCCCCGTTACAAAAACAACTTATGTAGGGGCAAATGGCCATTCGCTCCTACTGAGTTCTGACTTCTGACTTCTGACTTCGTTAAGGAACCCATTTGCTATCTTTGCCAAGATTAAGTTTTTCCATAAGGAGGTAGGAATATTAACTCAGAAGTCAAGAGTATAGAGGGAAGGAATAGAGGAAAAAGTTTGAAAAACACTTCCGATATTCTCATTTCCTCAACTGTTCACTTTTCCCTCTTTTTATTAAATAGAACTCAAAGGATTTTTATAGCAGTAGCCATAAAAATAACCTGAGAACTTATGGAACAACTGAGAGAAAGTAATATCAATAACCTGACTTTTGCCTTTTGCTATAAGTTGCCTATTGTATAAGCTTAGGAAAGGATTGAAAGAATGTTTCCACGCTCCATGTCAACCTTTTTTCTCATCCCCTGGTCTTTTCTGATTAGTTCATCAAGCTCCGATCTTCCTGTTTAGGTTAAACTAAATCAGGACAAAAGTACCTGAGACTTATCTTGAGGATTAAGGCTAAAACTTACTAGAAGCATAGAGCTAGCCTATAAGTCTTAGCTAGAAATTGAGATTTCCACATTCCTCACAGAAGTCAGTCAGGGCAAATGGCTATTCCCCCATACATTCTTGCTATGACTCTATTTAAGAGGAGCGAGAATGTCCTGACTGTCCTGGCGAGTTCTATATACAGGGTATTTCAGGTTTATGAGGTACAGCAAAAATAGTTTGTATACCAGTTTTTAAAATGGTGGAGATTTATCAAATTAAAGAATGTACCTCATTTACTGGCAATCTCCTGTAAATAATTTCTTGTGCAAATTAGCCTCCACACTCACTATATTTCCTTCCCCATTTAAGGGGTTGGCAGTTTACGTCCCCTTAGCATACTACTGGAGGAATCCTCAAAAAGTTAACTTTTATTATCAATTTTCGGTTCTCCTGTAGCCGTAATGATGAGAATCTTATTTTCTTCCTACACTTCCCACACTCCCCACACTTCCCACACTTCCTATACCATTACTATGCACAACCATCCAATTTTCTATAATGGCCATGTCTAATGATTCGTTAACCCCTAGCCATTTGATCATCTTGGGGTTACTGCTGAGTTTCGCGATCGCCCATAGTGGTTTAGCTGCTCTTCGTTCCTGGGCAGAAACCAAAATTGGTGCTAGACTCTATCGCATCTTATTTGCCCTAGTCAGTCTACCACTAGCAGTAGTTCTGATTGTTTACTTTTTCAATCACCGTTACGATGGCTTACAGTTATGGCAACTACAAGGTGTCCCAATTGTCAAACCTATAGTTTGGATATTATCAGCAATTTCATTCCTTTTCCTATACCCCTCTACATTCAATCTCTTAGAAATTGCAGCCATTCAAAAGCCCCAAGTCCATCTCTATGAAACAGGAATTATTCGTATTACCCGCCATCCCCAGATGGTAGGCCAAGTAATATGGTGTATTGCCCACACTCTTTGGTTAGGGACAAGCTTTACTCTTGTTACCTCAGTTGGCCTTGTCTTACATCACTTATTTGGAGTTTGGCATGGCGATCGCCGACTTCAGGAGCGTTTTGGTGAATCTTATAAGAAATTAAAGTCTCGAACATCAGTTATTCCTTTTCTGGCAATTATTCAAGGACGTCAAACCTTAGAGCTGCATGAGTTTCTCCGATGGGCTTACCTTGGGGTAGGAATTTTTGTCCTTTTATTTTGGCAAGCTCATCCTCTACTAATCCGTGCAACTGGGAACGTATACTGGTAGCATGATCCCAGGATATAAAAAATTTAATTAATATAGATTCAAGGATCATGGTTTTGTCAGTTAGCGAAAAGACTTTTAAAGAAGAGGTCTTGGAATCCTCTCATCCTGTTTTAGTTCATTTTTGGGCATCGTGGTGTGGCCTTTGTAAAATGATTGTCCCCCAATTAGTTAAATTTCAATCTGAGTGGAATGGCCAATTAAAGCTAGTAGGGGTGAATGCTGACGAAAGTTTAAAACTGGCTAGTAAATATCAACTTAGAACCTTGCCTACCCTAATTCTGTTTGAAAATGGCCAAATAGTTAATCGAGTGGATCATTTTCAGGCACGAGAAGATTTCCGACGGACATTGGATGCTTTTATGTTGAGCTATCAAGACCGTCGCCTAACTCAACCTTTGGAACCTCAGTTAATTTCATTAAGTCAAAATTCAGGCATTAAGAAATCCCGATAGATTAAGTCTAGGGATTTTTTTTGATTGTTAAATATTGGGAGACTTATATCTGTGGCGGTCATTTTAATTATCAGTTAAGAGTTATCAATAGCAACCTATGAAACTAGAGGGTTAAAATACTGAAGTTTATTTTTTTCATTCCTTATCTAAGGGGTTGAAAGCTGTTAATGTTTAGCTTTCCTACGGAATGCTAACGCAAACGCGACATGTTTGCGGAGCATTCCCTATACGAAAAAGTGTTTCGCTGCCCATTCAGTAGGATAGCTCTTCTGTAATAGGCCGTTCTGACCCAGGAGGCTAGCTTACGGCTGAATGCTTACAATTTGAGACCTGATTTTTGGTCATTTTGTCTACTTAGCATAGACTAGCAATTTGTGAATAGTTAATTATACTGTTGCTGAGTATTAGATAAAGAGGTTAAAACTAGAAATGAAGGGAATAATGGTTTCCTTTCGAGCTAGTTTTAGCCTCTTTCAGTTTTCTATTGATTTGATTTATACTTTACCGAAAAATAAAGGTATAAAGCTTTCTATTTCAAGAAAAAAATCTGTCGTTTAGCGCTCCGCACAATGCGCGTTTTTATAGCAGTTTTTATGTTTTTTAGAGTACAGAGATTTGGGTTTAAAGGAAGAATGAAGAAGGCTTTAGTTATCTAGGAGAGAAGGAAGAAGGCTTTAGTTATACCATTTCTCAAAAATCTTGCTATATTTGATTGGGTGGAGGAGGGACGTTG
>NZ_JBNHEQ010000226.1:47611-55611 GCF_050016015.1 Dapis hubbardiae BLCC-M172 | reverse complement strand
CCCACTCCCCCACTCCCCCACTCCCCCACTCCCCCACTCCCCCACTCCCCTACTCAATCAAATGTAGAAAAGTTTTTGAGAAATTGTATAACATATTATTCCAGGGACATAACCCTAGCCTACCCTTGAATATTTTAAATGTTTAGATAGAGTCTGCGAAACTACCATAAGCAAACTCAGCTTGTTGATTCTTCTGGAGTTGAAAGTTCATCAAAAGTGATAAGAGATGAATTTTAGGGGTTGCACATTAAAGAATGATAATAGATTTTAAACTGTACATATATTAAGGAAAGAATTATCGAAAAATATCAAATATTCGGATTTATCATTCCTGACTTTGCAACGCCGAATTTTCAATTTATATTTATAAATACTATTTATTGACGTGATGTAAGCGTTTAATCATGTTGGTAATTTTGAGGTTTATTTTGACGGTGGAAAAGCGTCAAATTACTTTTGATAAATGGTAATAAGACATCCCTATAAAAATTTTATAAAAATGCTGATGTAATTGCTAGATATGTCTAGTAGAAATCTCGGAAAATCAAAAATAAAATCAATTCTCATTCAAAAATTATCTATTATTTCTTCCTGTTCCGTGTTCCCTCTTTTCTGGAGATGTCTAGTACCCATTACCAAAATAATAGAGTTAACAAGATTTTGGTCTGGAAAACTACTGAGATAACACAAGTAAAATGGTGCGTTACGACGAATTCCTAAAATACCTTTCATGGCTTAAATTTTAGCGGTCTAACGCACCTTACAGTAATTAACTATTAGCTCAAAACTATTTCGTTGCCAATTTCACATTAGTAGCTAAACCAAGAGCTTGCAAGAATTGAATCATCATCCAAGTTGTATCAATTTCCCACCATTGCAAACCATGACGTGCTGAATATTGAAAAGCATGATGGTTATTGTGCCAACCTTCACCATAAGTTAATACAGCTACCCACCAACAGTTAGTAGAACCATCACCAGAATCATAAGTACGATAACCAAATTTATGGGTGGCACTATTAACTAGCCAAGTACAGTGAAAAACAACAACTATCCTAAAAAAGACACCCCAAACTACAAAAGGCCAACCTCCTAGAAAGTAGAGCAAAACACCAAAAGCAATTTGAATGGGAATAAAATAAGCTTGCAAAAAGTTGTAAACAGGATCGTCTGCTATATCTTTTATATAACGTGGCACTTCAGACTTGATTGGTAAGTCATGGAGCATCCAACCCATGTGACTCCACCAAAAACCACGATTAGAATCATGTGGATCTTTCTCATTGTCTGAATATTGATGATGAATGCGGTGTAAACCTACCCAATCAGAAACTCCTCCTTCACAGGCGAGTGTACCACAAAAAATCAAAAAGTATTCTAGCCATTTAGGAGTTTTAAAACTACGGTGTGCCACCAGACGATGAAAGCCTAATGTAATACCTAGACCACCTGTGAACCAATGTAAAAATATTGCTAGACCAACTGCAGTCCAACTAAAGTTACTAGGAAGTAAGACAAAAAGGGCTCCAATATGGAGGAATGCCATAAAGGCTACTATCGGCCAATTCAGCGAAAGTTTTTCTGATGTTGAAATCGTCATAAAAAATCTCTAAGTTAAGAACTAAATAGTCTCTTTCAAGCTATCTTATTCAAAGCAGGTTTATCTATGGGTATAGGATCTGGAAAATATTTTGCTAATCACTACTTAATCTATTAATCGGAAGCAGAAAGGAAAAAATATTCTTATACCAAAATCCTAGGTATTGTTAAATGTTTAAGTTTGAATTCCTGACCGATAATACAGGATTATTTTTCTTAAACCAAGGTACTATAAATATACTAAATAAATATAGTAAAATCTATCAATTTTGGTAATTGACTATAAAGATTTGATTAATAAAAATAAAGTCAATTACTATGTTTATATTAAGCTAAACACTGCTTTTTTGATTAAGTTTGTCTACCTCAAAATTGTCATAGCTTTTTAATGAAATTTGTTTCAAAAAAAAGTATAGTCTGAATATCTAAATTTATTCTTTGTTGACAAAGTAAATTTAGATTTTATTGTGAATTTGAGTATTAACAAAAATTTACACTTTGTTTAGCATATCACAAATAAAACAAATTAATTAATTAAATAAATAAAAAATAAATATGAATAGCATTGAATATCTACAAGCAGCAGAACAAGAGCTATTGCCAATATTTTCTGAGATTGATGGCTTGGTCAAAAAAAATCTCAGACGGGTTATAGATGCTTTTCGTCATCATCGAGTAGGTGTCCATCATTTTTCTGGGGTAACTGGTTATGGACATGACGATTTGGGACGGGAGACTTTGGACAAGGTTTTTGCTGAGGTGATGGGAGCTGAAGCAGCGGCAGTAAGGGTCCAATTTGTTTCGGGAACTCATGCGATCGCTTGTGCTTTGTTTGGGACTCTGAGGCCAGGGGATGAAATGTTGTCTGTTGTTGGTTCTCCTTACGATACTTTGGAGGAGGTAATTGGTCTGAGGGAGGAAGGTCAAGGTTCTTTGAAGGAATTTGGCGTTAGTTACCGGGAGTTACCTCTGACGGAAACTGGGACGATAAATTGGCAGGGGTTGGAGTCTGGGATTACTGAAAGGACTCGTCTGGTTTTGATTCAACGTTCTTGTGGTTATTCTTGGCGACCTAGTTTGTCTATTGCAGATATTGAGCAAATTGTCAAGATTGTTAAGCGACAAAATCCTGAAACGGTTTGTTTTGTGGATAATTGTTATGGGGAGTTTATTGAGGACCGGGAACCGATGGCGGTGGGAGCGGATTTAATGGCGGGGTCTTTGATTAAAAATCCTGGTGGCACTATTGTTATGGCGGGGGGGTATGTGGCGGGTAGGTCAGATTTGGTGGAGGCTGCGAGTTGTCGGTTGACTGCTCCTGGTATTGGTAGTTCTGGGGGGGCGACTTTTGAGCAGAATAGGTTGTTGTTTCAGGGTTTGTTTTTGGCGCCACAAATGGTGGGGGAGGCGATTAAGGGTAATCATTTGATGGCTTATGTTTTTGATAGGTTGGGTTATCCGGTTAATCCTTTGCCTCTGGAAAAACGACGGGATGTTATTCAGGCGGTTAAGTTGGGTTCCCCGGAGAGGTTAATTGCTTTTTGTCGAGCTATTCAGCAATTTTCGCCTGTGGGGTCTTATTTAGATCCGGTACCGGCGCCGATGCCTGGATATGAGAGTCAGTTGGTTATGGCGGGGGGTACTTTTATTGATGGGTCTACTTCTGAGTTTTCGGCTGACGGACCTTTGCGGGAACCTTATGTGGTGTTTTGTCAGGGGGGGACTCATTGGACTCATGTGGCGATCGCTCTGGAGGCTGTTATTGAGGCGGTGGGGTTTTTTGAAGTTGGAAGTTAGAAGTCAAAAGTCATGAAGTATTGGGTAGAAAAAAGTCGGTGGCTGTCATTGCTACAAAATTCAAAATTCAAAATTCAAAATTCAAAAGTCAGAAGTATTGGGTAGAAAAAAATCTGTGGCTGTCATTGCCAGGCGGTGGTATTAGACTCAACTTTAATGGGAAAGAGTTGAGCTAGCCGTAGGCGAAGCCTTCTCGCAGAGTAGCAATCTCTATTTTAGATGATGGTGAGATTTTTCCTTCTATTGCGTATTGCGCAATAGTGGTTTCATTTGCTAAAGCTCCCAGAGCTGGATGGTGAAATTTTTTTCTCCTTTATTTATTGCGTATTGCGCAATAGTCATTTCATTTGCTGAAGCTCCCGGAGATGGATGGTGGAATTTTTCCTTCTATTGCGCAATACGCAATAGTGGTTTCATTTACTGAAGCTCCCGGAGATGGATGGTGGAATTTTTCCTTTTATTGCTCAATACGCAATAGTGGTTTCATTTACTGAAGCTCCCGGAGATGGATGGTGGAATTTTTCCTTTTATTGCTCAATACGCAATAGTAGTTTCATTTGCTGAAGCTCCCGAAGGTGGATTGTGGAAATTTTTTCCTTTAATTACTATGAACAATAGTCGTTTCATTTGCTGAAGCTCCCGGAGGCGGATTGTGGAAATTTTTTCCTTTAATTACTATGAACAATAGTCGTTTCATTTGCTGAAGCTTCCGAAGTCGGAGGATGAAAATTTTCTGCTTTTATTGCGTAGAGAGCAATAGTCGTTTCATTGACTGAAGCTCCTGGAGGCGGGTGGTGAAATTTTCTCTTTATATTGCGTATGGAGCAATAGTCATTTCATTGACTGAAGCTCTCGGAGAGGTCGGATGAAATTTTTCCTTCTATTGCGTATAGAGAAATAGTCGTTTCATTGACTGAAGCTCTCGGAGAGGTCGGATGAAATTTTTCCTTCTATTGCCGATAGAGCAATATTAAATCGTTTCTATAATAGGTTTAGTTAACTTATAGGAGTTTATTCAAATGGATGATGATAATTTAGAAATTCCACCTATTTCTATGCAACGAAATAACTCTTCAATCAGTCTTGATGTAAATAGGGATGCTTTTACAGAGTTCGTAGTTTCTCTTCTAGGCAAACCGGAGTCAGTTTAGGGGTATGTAGAAGGTGCATTCGAGATAGATTTTGGAGGATTTGAACAGCTTAATTACATAATAGATGACAGAATAATAAAGCAAAACCAATCTGTTTTGGTAGAATTTAGAGCTAAATTATTTTTTAATGATAATTCTTCATTTTCATTTAGTGGTATTAAGAGTTTTCAGGAATATGAAAATAAAGAACGAAGAAATTTGATTTGTACAGGCTTTATATTTACTTGGGTTTATCTTGTTGAATTCCATGATAAAAAAGTTCCTGAGAGGCAGGAAATATCAGTATCCTCAGTAGAATCAGTAGAGGAAGATACTCTCTATTTTGTAGATCAAGTACCTAAAATTAGTTATTACGTTAGATGTACTAATCAAGGTTGGGGAATTGAGATTGGGGAGCTTGTCCGTAACTGCATTATAGGTTTTGTCAAAACAAACGTCCCTTTGGCTGGCTTCAGGCGAAAGGCTATGAATAACCACTCCTTGGTTGGATTTTTTTCTTTCATTCTTGTCTTTTTATTGTCTTTTGTATTCTTCTGGATATATTCACAGGAAAGATTAACAAGTTGTAGGAGCTTTTCAGATCAAATAGCTCAATTTATAGGAGATAATATACTACTTGCTGAAAAAGTAGACTTTCTCATTAAATTTTTTAATACTTGCCAAGTAACGAATTTAAAAGAGAATATTATAATTATATTTTTGTTTTTTACTTTATTTTCTTTTTTTACTTCTATTCTGTTCTCTATCTTAATGTCTGAATTGATTTTTAGATTAATTAAATTACCTACTTATCGTTTTCTTATTTTTACCGAAGCATCAAAGAGGGAGCGAGATAAATATTTTCGCAGGGTTAGCAATAGGAAAAATTTTTGGTGGATAGTTGTAGTTGCAGGTTTAATTATTGGAGTTTCTGCAAGTATTTTGGCAAGCTACCTTTTGGAATGGTTGGGTAATACTTTTAGCTAACCCGACTAATAAAATATTAGTTCTGAGGATAGTCAAATATTCGAAAAATAACCAATTACAAAGTATAATAATTTCACTATTTACTTAACACCAATTCCGCTACTAAAGGTAAATGATCTGAACCTGTAGTTGACAAAACTTCAGCAGATTTAGAAACCCAATGATTTGAATACCAAATATAGTCAATTCTAAACAGAGGATAATCCAATTTCCAGGTGGAATTTGGAATCAAAAAATCCAGACGCCAACCCGCAGGCCAAGTTAAACCAAAACCTATTCCTGATACTTTCCAAGAATCTGTTAATACTTGTGTTAAATAATAGTAATCCTGAGATTGTTCGCTCATATTAAAATCACCCGCTACAATAATAGGCAAACTTTCTTTTTTTAGTCGTTCTATTAAGTCTTGAATTTCTGCTGTTCGCTCAGAAAATTCATAAACTGGAATTGTCAAAAATGGTAAAATTTTCCGCAGTCTAATCCAAGGTGAAATTGTTTGAATATTGTAGACAACTATTAGTTGTTGGTTAATTTTAATAATAGCTCTTTGTTGAACTTCTGAATGACCTGCTAAGTGTAGATTTTCTTTAAATTCTATGGGATATTTGCTGAGAATTGCTGCTCTATAACCTTTAAGATCGTCTGAGGTTTGATCAGGATATTCAGCTTTTAATTTAGGAAAAGATTTTCTAATGTGATTTCTGGTAATTTCTTGTAAAAATACTATGTTTGGTTTTTCTTGTTTGATTCTTTCTACTAGAGTTTCCGGTTCAGTCTTATGCCAGCTATTATTTAAGGAGAAAATTTTGAGAGGTTGAGCATTTACTGCAGAAATTGTTTGAGGAGAAAAGGAAATTGTTTGAGGAGAAAAATATTGTGTATGTAGCCAACCCATAAGTAGCAGACAAGCGATAGATGAAATTATACAAAACCAACGTTTTTTGATAACTAAAAATGCCGGGAGTGGCAGGATTAATATTGGTAAAAGAATTAAGGGAATAAAATTTCCAACTAAAGCTATTAACCAGAATTTATCCCAGAATATTAGTCGGAGTATCAAGTAAATTAAAATTAATCCTGAATAACTATAGACAAATACTTTGGTAATTCTTTGCAAAAGTAAGAATAGATTCATTGTCTTTGATGAGATATTCAATTGTTTTATCTGTATGAAGGAAATAGAAAAATTTTAACTTTAACCGTCCTTCTTAACTATGAGTATAAACCTATCTATAGATGGATGATTTAATGACTAGAAAATGAGGTCTCAAATCTCCCTTTTAAATTTATCCCTTATCCTAATACTCCTGAAAAACTTGTAGAGATATTGGGATAGCAATAGAGTATTCATCACGGAAAAGCCTTTAATTAAATAGGTTTATTCTACCAAAATATCCAGTTAATGGCAAATACATAACTTCTTTCCATAGGTTTTAAAGAGGATAAAAACAATAAATTTTAGTATTTTACACCTCCTAATTTAGTAGGATGTACTGTTAACAGTTAACTGATATAACTGAAATAACGTTCTTCTCTATACATACGCAGACCATAATTTCCAGCAGGAGTTGCTTGTAATTCTTGAATTACTGTTGCCATTTCCGAAGGAAGTTCTGACAATGGTTGAGGTTTCATAAAATGTTCTGACGGCATTAACACAGGAGCAGATAGAGCGGCAAAAGTTAAATCTGCTGCGGAAAAATTATCTCCTACTAAATATGAATGACCGTCAGATAATCGTTGACTAACTAAGTCAAAAACTTCCTGAATTTCTGCCAGAGATTTTGCTGCATTTTCGGCTGTTAGCTGAAATTTTTTCTGTAATAAATTGGAAAGGAAAGGAAAAAGAATTATAAATCCAATGTGTTCATACCAAGGAGTATTTGTACACCAACCTCTACGCATAGCTTGACGATCTTTTACCTTATAAAAATATCCCCAATTTCTCACAGCAACACCTAATTTTTCATCAAATAAATCTTCTAGTTCTTCAACTTCTTTCCGTAATTCTGGAATATCTGGATATAATTTTTTATCTTGTGGTGCTATGCCATTCAGGTAATGCAAAATATCAGTTGAATCAACAAAATTACCATGATTTTCTGTAGCTAAAACTGGAACACTACTACCATCATATTTGAGAGTAGCAATTCTATGAAAAACAGGAACATGAGGTTCTTCGGTGTAATTAATTTTTAGCCTGTCTAATGCCCAACGAGCTTTTTCAGAGAAATGGCTGATAGGAATAGTAATTAGACGATAATTTTGGCAATTCATAAATTTTTTCCTTGTTGATTATTTCTATAGCAATTAGGGAACGAGGATAAGGATACTGGGAATAGGGAATAGAGAAGAAGACAAAAATGATTAATATGGTAACTGCTCTATTCTATCCTTTCAAGGAAAACATTAATTCTCACGTCTGATTCTTCATTGCTATATAATTGCTAACAAAAAACAGTTGAAATTAAGGAAATATATTTGGTT
>NZ_JBNHEQ010000226.1:45768-47511 GCF_050016015.1 Dapis hubbardiae BLCC-M172 | reverse complement strand
TATGACTTCTAGCTGATCATGAGATTTACTAATAAGTTTTCTCTTCTTCCTTCTTACTTCTTTCTTCTTGCTTCTTTAAAACAGCTTCTCTAAAACCTAACACTACTAAAATATTAGATAGTGTTAGAAATACTTCAGCACTGCAAGGAAATATATTTGGTTTATGACTTCTAGCTGATCATGAGATTTACTAATAAGTTTTCTCTTCTTCCTTCTTGCTTCTTTCTTCTTGCTTCTTTAAAACAGCTTCCCTAAAACCTAACACTACCAAAATATTAGATAGTGTTAGAAATACTTCAGCACTGCCATGTAACCAATCAATATTTGCTAAAGCTTCACTATAAACTTGTTTAGCATAAATTCCAGCAGGAATAGTTACACCCACAAATACTAAAGTTCCATAAAATCCAATTAAGGCTAAACGAGGTGCTTGACCAGAACGAGTTAGAAACCAAAGAAAACCTAAATAGGGAAATAAAGAAAGAGCAAATAAAGTATCTTTAGAAATCATATTTTTAATGGATAATTAATAATGGATAATTAATAATGGATAATTGATAATTGATAATTGATAATTGATAATTGATAATTGATAATTAGAGATATAGCAATCCTATTTGATTTGTGTATAAAAATCTTACCGAAAAATTAAGGTATAAAGCCTCTCCATTCATGGGGAAAAAAGCGGTTGTTTGCGCAGCAGTCCGTTAGGATGGGATGGCGTTTTGCTTCGCAACATATAAAGCGCAGCTCCTCTGGAAGAGGCAGCGGGTCCGTAGGAGCGGGTCTCCCGCTCTTAACAGAGCCGCGTTTCATGTCGCGTTTGCGTTAGCATTCCGTAGGAAAGCGAAACGCTTTTTCGTATAGGGAATGCTCCGCTTTCCATGTCGCTCCGCGTTAACGCGTGTTGTGCGGAACGCTAAACGCCATATCCAATCAACCAAGAGAAGAAAAAAATTCCTTTGGCTCAATCCTCTTATTTCTAATAATTAATAATTAATAATTATTAATTGTTGAACGCTTTTCGGGAATAGGGAATAGGGAATGGGCACTTATTTATAGTTTTTTAATTGTTACAACCTATTTAGGATTGCTATAGTTTTCATTCTCGACTATACATTATTAATTATCAATTATCAATTAATAAACAGTCTCAAAAAATACTGCTGGATTAACTTTTTTTGTAGTTAGAGAAGACTTGCATTTTACCATACAGGAAAATTCAATAAAGAGTAAGAGTTTTCCCTATTCTGTAGGGACGTTCCATGCAACGTCCCTACCTACTCCCTAGTCCCTTTTTACTCTCAGAAAATATCCACCAAGCAGCAGCTAATAGGGTAAAATTTCCCAATAAAGTCATTAATGCTTGAAGAGTAACTAACCATTCTAAATTAGGGTCATTATCAAAATAATGCCAAGTACAAGCACACATAGCACTGACTAATGCAGGTAACATAGCAAAAGATAAACCATACCAGACGCGGTTGTTGGTAATATTACCATAAATGGAAATAAACCAGATGGCAGCTACCCATTCGATAACGCTAGAAACATGAATAATCCAAGTAGGAATTGACAAAGCGTGCATATTTAAAAAATCTGAATTTTTAGGTCTTAACTTCTGTATTCTATAACTTTAACAGGACTTACGAACTTAAACAAGAAACCGGGTTTATTTCCCTAAGTTGTAAATCACAAAACTTATTCGATCAACCTGTTTCTGTGTAAATCATAGTTACAAAC
>NZ_JBNHEQ010000226.1:26191-45668 GCF_050016015.1 Dapis hubbardiae BLCC-M172 | reverse complement strand
TTCCTAAGTTATTAAATCACAAAACTTATTCGATCAACCTGTTTCTGTGTAAATCATAGTTACAAACCAAAATAAGAAACCGGGTTTATGTTCCTAAGTTATTAAATCACAAAACTTATTCGATCAACCTGTTTCTGTGTAAATCCTAGTTAAATTAAAATAGGAAATAACTCAAACAAATGCGGGCAATTTTATGTGGTTACTACGGAAAAGGAAATGGTGGGGATGAGGCATTATTAGCATCTTTGTTGCAAATGTTGCCTGATAATATTCAACCTTATGTTTTGTCTGGCAACCCCTCTGAAACAGAAAAACGCTATGGAGTTGAAGCGGGCGATCGCCTCAATACTTTTACTATTCTCCAAGCAATGAGACGTTCAGATATTTTTATCTGGGGTGGTGGGAGTTTGATTCAAGATGCCACAAGTATTGCTAGTCCTTTTTATTATGCTGGATTAATGGGAATTGCTCAAAAAATGGGCTTAAAAACTATTGCCTGGGCACAAGGAATTGGGCCTTTAAATTATCAAACTACCCAATTTTTAGCAAGACAGTGTTTTAAGGGTTGTACAGCAGTTAGTGTGAGGGATGGACGTTCGGCAGAAATAGTCGCTAAATGGAATATTCCTTTTACTTTAGCTCCTGATCCGGTTTGGGCCTTGGAAACTTCGCCTGTTCCTGGCCTTTGGGATTTACCTGCACCAAGAGTAGCAGTAAGTTTGAGACCCCATCCCCAACTCACTCCCTCACGTTTAGCAACTTTAACTCAAGCTTTAATTTCTTTTCAAAAGGCAACTGAAGCGTTTATTTTGTTGCTGCCTTTTCAACCGATAAAAGATTTAGAAATTGCCGAATTTATTCATCAAAAATTTCCTGATCATAGTAAGATTTTAACTGTAGAAGACCCTAGAGTTTTGAAGGGAGTTTTTCGAGGAGTGGAAATGGTAATAGGTATGCGTTTCCATAGTTTAATTATGGGTTTTACCCAGGAATGTCGCTGTTTTGCTATTAGTTACGATCCTAAAGTTAGTCAGTTAATGACTGATTTGGAAATGCCTGGATGGGAGTTATCGGAATTGCCAGAAGATGCAAATTTAATTAGTAAAATTTGGATTAATAATTATGCAAATGGGGAAGCTTTGTTGTCAGATAAAATATATTTTTTTCGGGAGCGAGCGCTGATTCATCAAGAGGTATTACATTCTTTTTTAGAGGGAATAGTTGATTAATGAACAATGGATAATGAATAATGGATAATTAGGGCAGTATGAACGAGTTAGATAGAAATAGGGAGAGAAAATTAGAGATTTCCAAAACTCTTTCATTATCAATTATCAATTATCAATTATTAGTTATTAGGAGAGGCTTTAAACCGGATCGATTAATTATCAATAGGTAACTTAACTAACTGGTTATACCAATTCCGATGAATTAACGCTATACTTGGATAAAACTTCAGTTATTAAGTAATTAAATTAAGATCATTACTTTTTTGTTAGAAAAGAGCAATTTTAGCATTAATTATTCTTGTTTTTACTTCTCCCGTACGGACGCCCTTATGCAACGTCCCTACACTACCCTACTCCCTTACTTCAATCAAATATAGAAAAGTTTTTGAGAAATGGTATTACTACTGTTTGAGGCAATCAAATAAGTTTCATACTCCAAAGAATTCATAAACTCCCAAAGTTCAGTTTCATTAGTTCCCATTTGTTGTAAACCAAATCTATTAATCTCACAAATAATGTATGGAACATCATATTTACCAATTGTATTTACAGCTCCTTAGAGCGATGGTTTTGAAGTGTTTGCTGAATTTATGACTATTGCATGGAGAAATAGTATACTCATTTTATTAAGCACCTACAACTTTGCTGACTATTGCATGTAGAAATAGTATACTTATTTTATTAAGCACCTAACCTCCAACTTTTAGGGTGTGCTGAATTTATGACTATTGCGGATGGAGAAATAGTATACTCATTTTATTAAGCACCTACCTCCAACTTTTAGGGTGTGCTGAATTTCCGACTATTGCGGATGGAGAAATAGTATACTCATTTGCTTAAGCACCTAGGACTTTGCTGACTATTGCGGATAGAGAAATAGTATACTCATCTTCTTAAGCACCACCTGAAACTGAGAGTGGATGCTAAATTTCTGATTTCCCAATTATGAAAACTCATCCAACTCTTCACACAAATCTTGTAACTTCTGATGCTCTACCTTCCTAGAAGAACGCCGATATTTTTTACTAGCTAACTTAGGTTCAAACTTTTGTTTACCACCAGAACTCATCTTCGCCTTCATATTTGACTCAGCATCAGGTTTTTGCTGCAATACCTCCTGTCGCGCGATCGCCTCCTCCAAAAACATCAAATAATATTCATACCTATCCCATTCACCCCTAACCACACAGTTAGGTTCATCTCGATGTAAACAATCACTAAACTGACAACTCCCCTCCGCCAAAAACTTTCTAGCTTCTGGAAACAAATACGCCAACTCTATAGGTTCGCAGTCTAACTGTGGTTGATTAAAACCCGGTGTATCCGCTAACAAACCCCCATTAGGCAACTCAAATAATTCAACATGACGAGTAGTGTGTCGTCCCCGCGACAATTTTCCAGACACAGCACTCACCCGTAGATTAACATTAGGAATCAAATAATTAATCAAACTCGACTTCCCCACACCAGACGGACCAGAAATTACAGTAATTTTATTCCTCAGTTTTTCCCACAGAGAATTCGAGCTATTCTTTTCTACTCCCAAACCAGCTTCCGTTTGCACACTAATAAAAAAAGGTTCATAACCCCACTCAGAAATTTGAGTGCGCCATTCTTCCATTTTTGTTGCAGATACAAGGTCGCATTTACTCAAGCACAAACATATATCTAAACCTGTTGACTCAGCTTTAACTAAAAATCTCGTTAAAGCAACAGGATCTAAATCTGGTTCTGCCAAAGCAAATATCAACATTACCTGATTTGCATTAGCTATAGGAGGGCGATCGAGTTCTGTTTCTCTCGGTAAAACCTCTGCTACAGCACCTCGTCCACCCACCCAGTCTGGGTCTTCTATAATTACGCGATCGCCCACCATTACTTTTTGGCCAATTTTCTTCAATCGCGATCTACGGGTACACAGGAGAAACTGAGGTAAATTTTCTCTTGCATTTTTTACCGAGTTATGATTTTTCTCAAGCTTAACTTGGTAAAAATTTGCCTGAACTGCGACAACTGTCCCTAAGCACTGATTATCAGTCTCTAATATGTCAGCTATTTCTGAAGTCCAATTCATGCCACCATTTCTGGGCAACGCACCTTAAGGACAAAATATTCAGACTGGTCTTTTATTTCTTCTATTTGATAACCTTCCACAATCAAACTATCAGGTACTTGCTCTATTGGTTCCCCTGGGTCTAGCCAAACTTCTAAAATTTCTCCAGGCATCATCTTTTCCAGATATAGTTTTGTTTTAACAAAATTAATTGGGCAGGGAGTACCTCGCAGATCTATTTGAGCATCTGACTTTTGTTCTTCCTGGATTTGGGGTTGAGAATCCATAGTTAAATATTGTTTCTCCAGTTTTTGGCTTTGTTGTACGAATATTCTTAAATCCTTGCATTGTAATACTCGCATCTTTGACATAAAATTTTTTGATAAATATTCATTTTATCATGCTTCTACAATTTTTATGCAATAAAGCCAATATTTTTTATCATTATTTGTAGTATTAGCTTGAGTGTAATACTATAATCTAATTTTAACAGAAAGTATATTTAGGTATACTTAGGTCATATTTAAGCTACTGTTTTGGCGTTGCTAATTCTTAGCTATGATCTGGATGTTACCCCAAAATAAAGGTATAAAGCCTCTCATGAGCAAGGAGAAACAAAAAAATTTTCCTTTTATTCAATCGTCTTCCTTTTAGAGAGAGGTAATTATCAATTATCCATTATTGAATCAATCTATAAAAACTAATTTAAAATTTAGAAAAATCATACAGTAATTCAACAATGCCTCTGTTTATCATGCAAAATTCAGGTTTAAAGCCTCTCCTTTCAGGAAAAAAAATCAAAAAATCTACTTTAATAAATTTTCTTCTTTTTCAGAAGAGGTAATTATTAATGATTAATTATTAAACCCCTGCATCATTAACAAGTTTTTGAGAATTAGGAAAATCTTCAATTTGAATCATTTTTGGTGAAATAAATTTCCGATAAATCCTTCTAAACCTCCTTTTCCAGTCCGCTCACCTTTAATCTTCGCCAAATTTTCTAATAACTCTCTTTCGTCTGCAGTAATTTTTGTGGGAATATCAATTTCGATTGTTATCAGATGATCCCCACGACTTACCGGATTACCTAATCTCGGAACTCCTTTATCTTCCAAAGTTAAAACAGTATTTGGCTGAGTGCCTGCTGGAATTGTTAATTCCGACTTACCATCAACTGTATTAATTTCCAGAGAACAGCCTAGAATTGCTTGTAGATAGCTAATTTTTATTTGGGAGAGAATATTAATTCCATCTCTTTGAAACTCTGGGTTATCTTTGACAGCCAGGAAAACATACAAGTCTCCTGGAGGCCCGCCCATCTTACCAGCATCTCCTTCATTCGAAACTCGTAGACGAGTACCATTGTCTACCCCTCCTGGGATAGTAATTTTTATCTTTTTCGTTACCTCGTTCTGGCCACGACCTCCACAAGTTGGACATTTTTCCTCTATTATCTGCCCAGTACCATTACATGAGGGACAAACTGAAACTTGAGTAAAACTACCAAAAGGAGTTCTTGTTGCCCGGCGAACTTGACCAGTGCCTCCACAAGTAGAACAAGTTTGAGGTCTTGTGCCTGGTTTAGCTCCTGAACCACCGCAGGTTTCGCAATTTTCCAGATGCTTAATTGTTAGTTCTTTATCTCCACCAAATATAGCTTCGTGGAAGTCCAGATTTATATCTAAACGTAGGTCATCTCCTCTAACTGGACCTGTACGCCTACGTCCTTGAGTTCCCACTCCTCCTGAGAACCCACTAAAAAAGCTTTCAAATATATCAGCGAAACTGTCTGAAAAGTCCGTTGAGAAACCTGATGCTCCTCCTCCTGATACTCCTGCTTCTCCAAAGCGATCGTAACGAGCTTTCATTTCAGGCTCAGAGAGAACTTCGTAGGCACGATTTATTTCTTTAAAGTGCTCTTCTGCCCCTGGCTCTTTATTCACATCTGGGTGGTACTTACGAGCCAAGCGGCGGTAGGCACGCTTTAGTTCCTCCTTATCTGCAGTACGAGAAACACCTAGAATTTCGTAATAATCGCGGGCCATAGAGCTATTTGCCTAGAATTAATGTTAATATGTCTACTTTGGAATTTTATATTTTTATTTGGCGATCTTAATGTTTGGTCTTAATTTCCCGGTACATTGATTATCGCCTTTTGCTAGTTTAGCACAGACTTATGAGAAATCTACATATTTAGGGTTTGCTGAAAAAGTATGAGTGGTAGGGGTAGGAGTCACCCCTAACCCCTCCGGTGGACGGGAAGTCAGGAGGCACAGGGAATGAGTGAAGAAGTAGGAGTGAGAATTATCCCTTGATTTTTCTGCCCAACTATGCACCTAAAATACTCACTTTTTCAGCTTTTCGCTCTAAACAGCGGGTACTTTTGTCAACCTATAAAAGCCAAACTGTTTATCTGTCAATGGTTTGAGAATTAATCAGCAAGCCCTAATTATTAATAATTAATAATTCGGTAAGGAAGAAGGAAGAAAGAAAAACGTTACTAATGGTAGATATTTCCCCAACTTTTACACGCTCCGATACCAACGGACATGATATTAGACGTGATACCTGACACTTTTTTCTAACTAAAAAACGCTAAAACATTTATATGTCAATACTTTGAGATTTATTAGCAATTCCTCATTCAACCCCTCTAGTTGTAGTTTCTCCCCACACTTCCCACACTCTCTCACACTCTCCCACACTTCCCTACTGCCTACTCCCTACTCCCTACTCCCTATTTTCTATAGAAAAGGATTTTTGCCAAATTCATTCTCAGGCTCTTCAGTTGTTTCCTGAACCTTGGTTGAACTTAGGTCATTTGTAGTTGAGTTAGTCTCAACCAATATCTCACTTTCTACTTTTTTAGTAGAGGTTTCAGGCTCTGTAATTTCTGGCTCTACTTTTTTAGTAGAGGTTTCTGGTTCTTTAATTTCTGAATCTGGAAGCATCTTAGAACTTTTATTTTCTTCTGGTAATTTAGGCTTTTCAGTTCCTCCTTGTTCATATAAAGTTTCACCTAAAGCAAAAAGCTGTTGCCTAAATAGTTCAATCTGCTGATTTAACTGGTCATAATTAATTTCCGTTTCCGAATTAATCAAAACTTGCTTTAACTCCTCATAACTATTGCCAACTTCTGTAGCTACCTGCTCATCAATAACATCACCATGTTCTTTAATAGTTGCTTCATAATTATACAAAAGAGTATCTGCCTGATTTCTCAATTCTGCTAATAGTTTTAATTGATTATCTTCTTCCGCATAAGTTTCTGCTTCCTGCTGCATGCGTTGAATTTCAGCTTCACTCAGACCACCTGTATTACTAATTTCAATACTTTGTTCTCTACCCGTTCCTTGATCCAGAGCCTTAACTTTCAGAATTCCATTAGCATCTATATCAAAATTAACTTCAATTTGTGGTATACCTCTCGGAGCAGGAGGAATTCCTTTCAGTAAAAATCTACCCAGACTCTTATTATCCTTCACCATTGCTCGTTCACCCTGGAGGACATGAATTTCTACAGAGGTTTGTCCATCCACAGCAGTAGAATACATTTGGGAGCGACTGGTAGGAATTGTCGTATTTCTCTCAATCACCTTAGTATATATTCCTCCCAAAGTTTCTAACCCCAAGGACAGAGGAATCACATCTAATAACAAAAGGTCTTTAACTTCACCCCCCAAAATACCAGCTTGAATAGCTGCCCCTAAAGCCACAGCTTCATCAGGGTTCACAGAAGTATCAGGAGTTTTACCATTAAAATAATTACCTATTGCCACTTGAACTGCTGGTATTCTAGTAGAACCTCCCACAAGAATAATTCTATCTATATTTTCTGGCTTCATCCCAGCATCTTTAATAGCTTGTTCAACTGGTTTAATCGTGCTTTCAACCAAAGGTTGCACCAATTTTTCAAATTGAGCGCGAGTTAGCTTGGTCTCCAAATGTTTTGGCCCTGTTTCGTCAGCCGTAATAAATGGTAAATTTATATTGGTGGTCTGAGTAGAAGAAAGTTCAATTTTGGCCTTTTCTGCTGCTTCTCGAAGTCTTTGTATTGCCATTTTATCTGGAGATAAATCTGTGCCTTCTTGATCTCTGAACTTTTCTACTAACCAACGGACTATACGATTATCAAAATCATCTCCTCCTAGATGATTATTACCGGAAGTAGCCTTAACCTCAAAAATTCCATCTCCTAACTGTAAGATAGAAACATCAAAAGTGCCCCCTCCCAAGTCAAAGACTAAGATTGTATGATCTTCGTCCTGTTTATCTATGCCGTAGGATAATGAAGCAGCAGTTGGCTCATTGATAATTCTTAGGACTTCCAAACCAGCAATAGTTCCTGCATCTTTCGTTGCTTGTCTCTGTGCATCTGTAAAATAGGCTGGTACTGTAATTACAGCTTGCGTAACAGAATCACCTAGATATTTTTCAGCATCCTGCTTCATTTTTTGCAGAATCATGGCTGAAATTTCTTGAGAAGTATAGTTTTTTCCTCTAATCTGGACATTTACAGTATTTTCTTTACCCTGAATACTGGTGTAAGGAACTCGGGAGCGTTCTTCTTCGGTATCGTCCCATCTTCTCCCGATAAATCTTTTAATGCTATAGACAGTATTTACTGCATTAGTTACTGATTGTCGCTTTGCTAGTTGGCCAATTAAACGTTCATTTCCTTTGCCAAATCCGACAATACTGGGTGTTGTACGTCCACCTTCTGAATTGGAAATTACAAGAGCTTTCCCCCCTTCTAAGACGGCCACACAACTATTAGTTGTCCCTAAATCAATGCCAATGACTTTTCCCATAGTGCTTCGGCGTTCTTATAGTCAAAAATCTTTTTTTTATTGGTAATGAAGCTTGAAGTTTGAAAGCTTCTGCTCGGGCTTTAAAAATGAAAAAATCTAGTTTTTTTCTGATTTTTTTAGCTGATAATTACGTTTGTTTTTCACATTTTAATCAAGTATATTTTTGTTTCAAAGCTATAAAAAAATATCTAATTTGGAAACTCATAAGAGAATTTTTTCCAATTTTCACTAATGTTCATTCTATCCAAAAATCATTATTTTTATTTGTTTAAGTTGCATTCAGAAAAAATCTTAGTTAAGTTCCGACAATTGAATTTAAGTTTTAGTATTTTTGTTTTTGTTGTGGCTGATTTTGGATAGGTCTGAATACAACTTAAAAGGAGGATAATTCAATCAAAAATAACTAACCAGTATGATGCTATACGCAAGTCAAAAGTTAAAAGTAATCCATGATTGAGTTTGAGCATTTTTAAATGTTCTAACCTTTGTTTCGACTGCTATATTAACTTTCTGGCTCAGTTTGATTTTCTGCTTCATCATCTGTTGGTTCTGGTGCTGTTGCTACTTTTACCATAGCGTGTCGGAGTACACGCTCGCCTAGGATATAACCTCGCACCAATTCTTCTATTACAGTTCCTTCTGGATGCTCTGTTGTTGCCTCTCGCATTACTGCTTCATGTAGATTAGGGTCAAACTCTTCACCTTCTGGACGCATAGGAGAAACTCCTAACTTTTTCAAAGAATCTACCATTTGCTTATAGACACTTTGATAGCTTTTATGAATAGTCATTTCTCCATCATTTGCTGGTTTTATCTGGGAACGAGCACGCTCAAAGTTGTCAATTACTGGTAATAATTCAATGATTGTGGCACACTTAACTTGTGTATCCAATTCTTGCTTTTCCTTTTCTGTCCGTTTACGGAAGTTGTCAAAATCTGCTCCTAGTCTTTTATATTGAGTCTCTTTTTCCTCTAGTTGAAATTTGGTAGTTTCTAACTGAGTTTGTAAGGATTCATAACCCTCTTTCAATAAGAGCATTTCTTCTGATATTGGCTCAAATTTCTGCTGCTCTGTCTCTACAGAGGCATTATCTTCAGAGACTTCTTTGTTATTCTCAACCTTTTGAGATGAATCTAAATCTACACTTTCCTCAACAGCAACTTGAACATCTTGAATATTTTCATTTATTTCTTGATTTTTTGTTTCTGTAGAGGGGGTCTCTCCTGCCATTTTCTTCTCTCCTAATACTTAAGGCTATTACGGGTTTTTGTGTTGCTTTTTTACCCTGATTTATCATATCACAATCAAGAAGCAATACATAATCACTGAAACTCTAACAGTGTTAATATTAGTTTATGTTAACTATGTCTATTTTCATAGCTTTTAAATTTTTGAGATTATTAATACTTAAAACACTAATAACCTGTTGTTAGCAAATATAGTAGGTTCTAAAGATTATGGGATTTGATTATTTAGTAAGATATCTTTAATCCGTTCTTAGATTTGCTAAAAATTGCTAAATAAATCTTTCTTGTTTCTATCTATAACTTTTTTTTCAACCATAATTTATTAAACTAATAAACTATCAGTTTCTGGGTGATCAAAAATAAATTAAAAAATCAATCATAATACATACTTAATTGATCAGGCTATGGCCTTATGTTGTAAGCAAACATTTGGGCCTAGGCTATAGGTTTACATTATACCGAATCATGGGATTATGAAGCAAAACATTTTCCTGGTCTAGATTGTTATTAGTGATAGCTAATTGTACCTACTATCTCAAACATGGGAAAAGTGTTTCTATGATTGCTAAAATTGTTACAGTAGTCTGGTAATTGCTGGTCTTAAGTTGAATTTGGGATTGGGATTTAGAACGTAGAATATCCCTATTGAAAGTAACAAAGCTAGTAAAAGACTGGAGTACAGAAAAAATTAAATCACGAAAGTGCAAACATTTAAGGAGTAAATAAAGTTAACAAGTTGTTAACTAAGTGTAAATTTTATCAAAAACTTAGGGAATACTTAGATTAAGGAGAAATTTTTTATCAGCCATGGCCCAAACCTCTTCACGCAATTCGCGCACCGCTATAGTTGCCCTCAGTCATCTCTCTCCCTTCGGGAATAAACTTGTTCAAGCTGGCTATGTCAACATCGAACAGTTCCAAAAATGCCAAGTTGAAAGCCGTAAAACGGGTAAATCACTGACAGAGTTACTGGAAGCTCTAACAGGACAAGCCTTACCCCCGGAATTACTCAGGCATTATAAAAAGCAACAGCTATTTGAGTTAATGATTCTCTATGGTGTAGCTGCTTTTGACCCAGAGATTACTCAAATTCCAGCACAACAGGTATGTTATTTAATTGACAAGGTAATTCCAATTGAAACTTGTCGTCGGAATCAGATTATACCATTATTTAGTCACGAAACTCATCTGGCAAATCAGGCCGTCCAGACAGGGAGTATGAGTCAAGAGCAAATGCTGAAGGCTTTAGCTCAAAGCACCAGCTCACAGGGTAAATTACTTGAGGACTTAGAAAAGTTTGCTGGAGATTCATTACCATCAAATTTGGTGAAGGATTATGAAAAACAGCAACCCTTTGTGATGGTGGCAATGGTTAACCCTGATAATCTTCAAGCTATGGATGAGCTAAAAAATATCTTCAGGCATAATGGATTAATTTTGCAACGGTTGGTAATTACTCCAGAAGATTATCAACATTTAATCAACTATTACTTAGATGAGCAAACCAGGAAAGATGCTGCTGCTGCTAAAAAGGCAGAACAAAAAGAGTTAGAGTTGGAATCAGGCTTTTTTGAAAGTGCTGATTTGGAGGATGCAGCAGATGAGGCAGCAGTAGAGGATATAGGAAAAAGCCTATCTGAAGCCGAAGATGCTCCTATTATTAAGGCTGTTAACGTGATTTTAGTTAAAGCACTGAGTGAGGGAGTATCTGATATTCATGTAGAACCCCAAGAAGAATTTATTCAAATTCGGATGCGTAAAGATGGGGTTTTACAAGAATATTTTCGGTTTCCGAAAAAAGTTATTCCTGCTATTACTTCGCGCTTTAAAATTCTTGCCAACTTAGACATTGCTGAAAGACGACAAGCTCAAGACGGTCGTATCCGTAAGGTGTTTAAAGGACGTACTATCGACTTTCGGGTAAATAGTTTACCGAGTCGCTATGGTGAAAAGATAGTTTTACGGATTTTGGATAGTTCTAGTACCCAACTGGGGTTAGATAAATTAATCTCAGAACCGGAGACTTTAGCCCTGGTAAGAGAAACTGCTAGCCGTCCATTTGGATTAATTCTGGTGACGGGCCCAACTGGTTCAGGTAAGTCAACCTCTCTGTACTCAATATTGGCAGAACGAAATGACCCAGGGATTAATATTAGTACGGCAGAAGACCCGATTGAATATGCTTTGCCAGGAATTACTCAATGTCAGGTGATTAGGGAAAAAGATTTGACTTTTGCTAGTATCCTGCGGGCGTTTCTGCGACAAGACCCTGATGTTTTGCTGGTGGGGGAAACGCGAGATAAGGAAACAGCAAAGACAGCCATTGAAGCTGCATTGACTGGACACTTGGTTTTAACAACCCTACACACTAATGATGCAGCAGGAGCGATCGCTCGACTGGATGAAATGGGAGTCGAATCTTTCATGGTTTCTGCTGCTTTGTTAGGAGTGTTAGCACAACGTCTAATGCGCCGGGTTTGTACTGACTGTCGAGTTCCATACGTTCCTGAACCTGATGAACTGCGTCGTTATGGTTTAGTTCCTTCTCAGGAGGAAAATGTGACATTCTATAAGGCAAACACTATATCAGTTGAAGACCGAAAAGTCTTGGCGGAAAGGGGTGAACTTTGCAGAAAATGTGGTGGTCTTGGTTATAAAGGTCGTGTGGGTGTTTATGAGTTTATGAAAATTACGGAGCAATTACAAACTTTAATTACTCAAAGGGCACCAACGGAACAAATCAAGGAAACTGCAGTAGAGGAGGGGATGGTTAGTTTGTTGCCATACAGTCTGAATTTGGTGCGCCAAGGTCATACCACTTTTGAGGAGGTGGAACGGGTAACATTTACAGATTCAGGTTTGGAGGCAGAAATGAAACGCCAAGCCAAGCAAAACTTAATTTGTAAGTCTTGCAATGCTGAATTGGAGGCAGAGTGGTTAGATTGTCCTTATTGTATGACACCTCGCTTTGAGTAGGAGTGGAGTGTGGGGGGTGGGGGGATGTGGGGGATGTGGGAGGTGTGGGAAGTGTGGGGAGTATATGTTTTTTACTTTATGGTGATGAGTAGACAAGTTAGTGACTGATAACTGATAACTAATAGACATCTCCAAAAATCAAAAATAAAATCAATTCTTATCCATAAATTCTCAATTATTTCTCACTGTCGCCTGTTGCCTGTTGCCTCTTTTCTGGAAATGTCTAATAACTGATAACTAATAAAAAGGAGAATGAATTTATGTCTTTTATGATTGAGGATGTTTTGGAATCTCTTGTGGAACAAGGAGGCTCTGATGTTCATATTCAAGCCAGAGCACCTATATTTTTTCGTATTAGTGGATCGTTGACTCCTCAACCTCAGTTCGGGGAAAATCTAGAACCTCTAGAAGTCCAAAATTTGATTTTCCAAATGCTGAACAATATGCAGCGGAAGGCTTTAGAGCTAAACTGGGAACTTGATAGCGCTTATGGTGTTAAGGGTTTGGCTCGTTTCCGTCTAAATGTGTATCGGGAGCGGGGTAGTTGGGCAGCTTGTATGCGTGCTTTAGCTTCTAAGATTCCTAATGCAGATAAATTAGGGATACCGATGATTTTACGGGAATTGACAGAGCGACCCAGGGGTTTGTATTTGGTGACTGGGCAAACAGGTTCTGGGAAAACAACTACGATGGCAGCTTTGATCGATTTGATTAACCGTACTCGTAGCGAGCATATTCTGACTGTGGAAGACCCGATCGAATATGTGTTTCCTAATGAAAAATGTTTGTTTCATCAACGACAAAAAGGCGAAGATACCAAAAGTTTTGCTAATGCTCTGAAAGGAGCGCTCCGTCAAGACCCTGATATTATTCTGGTGGGGGAAATGCGGGATTTGGAAACTATTGGTTTGGCTGCTAGTGCTGCGGAAACAGGTCACTTGGTGTTTGGAACTCTGCACACTAACTCAGCTTCGGGTACGGTAGACCGGATGTTGGATGTTTTTCCACCAGAACAACAACCGCAAATTAGGGCGCAGTTGGGTAACTCTATTGTGTGTATTTGTAGTCAAAACTTAGTCAAAAAAGTAGGTGGCGGGCGTTGTGCTGCTCACGAGATTATGGTGAATACTCCGGCGATCGCAAACTTGATTAAGGAGTCGAAAAATTCTCAGCTTTATTCTCAAATTCAAATGGGGGCTAAGTTGGGAATGCAAACTATGGAAATGGCTTTGTCTAATCTTTATAAAGAAGGGAAGGTAACTTGGGCAAATGCTATGGGTAAGGCAGTTAAGCCTGATGAATTAGTGGCTTTAATTGGTCCTGAACCGAAGGAAACTAAAGCTAAGGCTAAGGCTCATTAATGGATAATGGATAATGGATAATGGATAATTAATAATTACCTCTGGTTAAAACTGAGAGGATTGAAGATCAGGAAAGATTATTTCTTTTTTTCCCCTTAAAAGGGGAGGCTTTAAACCATAATTATTTAATTATTCATTATTCATTAAATTACAAGGGGAGGCTTCAAGGTGTTAATTGGAATAATTAATTGACTATCAATTATTAATTATTAACTATTAATTATTAATTATTCAGTGATGGGGTGTATTGGAGTATTTTTCAATTATTGCTTCTTTATACTGACGACTCTGTGCCTCAAAAATTTAATCGCAGTCATTGATACCAAACAGACATCTCTAGACAAGAGGGAATAGGGGCAGAGAAATTGATAATCTTTGGATAATAATTGATTTTACTTGACTCCCCCACTCCCCCACTCCCCCACTCCCCCACTCCCCCACTCCCCCACTCCCCAACTCCATGTTCCCCTACTCCTCACTCCCTAAAATTTATAATAATAAGGAAGGAATAAAATGGCTGGTAATATTACTAATCAAAAACCTAAAAGTAGCTTAGAAAAACGCTTAGAGATAATAGAAGAACAAATAAATGTTGCCCTAGCATCGGTGACGGTGAAAGATTTATCTATCTTTGCCCGTCAGTTTGCTGCAATGTTTAATGCTGGAGTCCCAATGATTCGCTGTTTAAGAGTTTTGAGAGACCAAACTTCTAATGCCAAGATTAAGTATGCTGTTAAGCAGGTTAGTACAGAAGTAGAAGAGGGTAGCGAATTGTCAGAAGCAATGAAAAAACATCCTGCTTGTTTTGATGAATTATTTATCAGTATGGTAGCTGCTGGAGAGGTGGGTGGTGTACTTGATGAAGTTCTAGATCGTCTGGCAGTTATGTTGGAGAAAAATGCTAAGACAATGAGTGAAATTAATTCAGCAATGTCTTATCCGAAAACTGTTATGTTTATTGCTTTAGCAGTGTTTTTTGGAATGACAACTTTTCTGTTACCAACTTTTGCTGGTATTTTTGAACAAATTGGTACAGAATTACCTGCTTTTACTAAGTTTATGTTAAGTATCAGTGCGTTTTGTCGGACTTGGCCTCCAATTCCCCAAGGAGCTACAATAGCAACAATTATTGCTATTTCTATTGCTTATTCAACGGCTTATAAAACAGATGCAGGTAGGCTGTTTTTTGACAAAATTTTTCTCAAGCTGCCTATTTTTGGAGAGATTCTGGAGAAGTCGGCGGTGGCTCGTTTTTGTATGATTTTTGGTACTTTGACTCGTTCTGGCGTACCGATGTTAAAGTCTCTGGAAATTGTGCGAAATGTAGCGGGTAATGAGGCGATCGCTCAGTCTATTGAGTATGCAAGGCAGGAAATTCAAACTGGGGGTATGCTTAGTTTGGCTTTCCAGGAGAAACAGGTTTTCCCTTCTTTGGCAGTTCAAATGATGTCTATTGGTGAGGAAACTGGTGAATTGGATGGAATGTTGATGAAGGTGGGAGCTTTTTATGAGACTGAGGTTGAGGAAGCTGTGAAGTCTTTGTCAGCGATGTTGGAACCGCTAATGATCGTGGGTATTGGTGGGATGGTTGGTTCGATTTTGATGTCTATGTATTTGCCTATGTTTGCTGTGTTTGAAAGTCTATAATCAGGAGTCAGGAGTCAGGAGGGAGAAGAGGAGTAGGGGAGTAGGGGAGTAGGGGAGTAGGGGAGTAGGGGAGCAGGGGAGTAGGGGAGTAGAGTTATTAACAATAGGATATGTTCGCTTAACTGAAATAAGATTCTAACTTCATTCCTTCTTCCCTCTTCCCTCTTCCTTCTTCCCTCTTCCCTCTTCCTTCTTACCTCTTCCCTCTTCCTTCTTACCTAATATTAAAATTATTATTTATGGTTGTAAAAAAATCTGATTATGAAGCCTTGCTAGCAGAATATAGTAACTCAAGGGCTGCAATTGCACTGCTTAAACAATATAGATTGTATTTGGAAATGGTGCCAAGTTTACGTCGTCCTGAAGATAGTTTAATTTCTATTCCTTTGCCAATTATTAGGTTACGAGAAAAGGGTGATGAATCTGGGAAAAGTGTTCCTTTACCCTGCGATATAGGGATTTTTATGTGTGACCCGGAATGGAAGGTTAAGACTGGGGTAGAAATTTTTGTTTTTATTTATCGACCCCAGGAAGATTTTTCCGATCTACTTACTCGTTGGCGAGAAACTCAGGTTTTATTAGATAGGGAATATGAGTGGGTAATGCCTCAAGGTTATAAACATATTTATTCTCAAGAGGCAGAGGAAATTTATCCTTTATTTGTTTTATTTTCCGAAACTCCAGAAAGAATTAAAAGAGGATTGATAGGAGCAAATTTGCCTTTTGTAATTCAACCAACTTATGATTCTCTAGAAGTAGAAGTTGAGGAGTCAAATATTGAGATACAGACAATGTTATCTCAGATGGATGATGGGAATGAGTAATGAATAATGAGTAATGAGTAATGAGTTAGGAGTAATGAGTAATGAGTTAGGAGTTAGGAGTAATGAGTAGGGAGTAATGAGTAATGAGTAGGGAGTAATGAGTAGGGAGTTGAGTAATGAGTAATGAGTAATGAATAATGAGTAATGAGGAATGAGTAACGTAAATATTAGTATTCAAGAAAGAACAGAAAACGTTGCCATCAGAGTTGTAAAGACTTATTATGAGCTAAACAAAAGAGATTTTGATGATGCTGGCAAAATTTTGTCTAAACAATTTTTGAGAAGTGGAACCTCAATCGGTGCAAACTGTTCAGAAGCTAAATATGCACAATCAACCAAAGATTTTATCAATAAATATTCTATAGCTTTAAAAGAAGCCAATGAAACTCTTTACTGGATAAAAATTATGATTAAATCAGAGATAGTCTCAAAATCTAGATTTCAAAATATGATAGAAGAAAATGAAAGAATCATTAAAATATTAACAGCTTCAATCAATAAATTAAAAGAAAAAAATCCACTTAAACTCCTAACTCCTAACTCCTAACTCATTACTCATTACTAATTACTACTAACTCATTATTCATTACTCATTACTAATTACTCATTTACAAACTGTCTTTAATATTTTGATAAGATTGTTAATAATTTTTTATAGAAAAAATTCACATTTCATAATATGTTATTCTTTGGAAGAGATTACTCAAGATTGAAGTGAGGCCAAAAATTAAGAATGAAGCGTTTAGTTATTTGTTGTGATGATACCTGGCAAGATTTAAAAAGTTCTTACCCAAGTAACATAATAAAACTTACTCAAGCAGTCAAACCAATAGCTAGTGACGGAATCTCACAAATCCTCTTTGTGAATCCATGATTGACCGTTTGAAAAATCGGCAGGATTATCGGCCAAAAAATCTAGAGAAAGTTCTTCCTAAACTGAATCTGAAGTAATGGAATAATTGTTAGTTTCACTTTAGATAAAAATACGAAATTCTAGATTCAACTACTTATAAATATGATTTAAAGAGGATGCCTTTATGGAAAATGAGAAAAGTAAAGTTGCAGAAATAATAGTAGAATATAACAATGTATTTGCCAAGCTCAATCCTCTTATCTTAGGTTCTTTTTATCACTATCCATCAATACTGATTACGCCTGAGACAGTTGTTACTATTAATAATAGATTAAAGTTATGGTTAGTTTTTACCAAAATTGTAACTGATTTAAAGAAACAGAACTATGGCAGAAGTGAAATTAGTCCTCTAAACGTTAAGTTACTCAGTAATAATTTAGCACTTATAAGTGCCATTGTTACCCGCTATACGAAAGATAACCAGTTACTGACTACCTTTAGTTTTACTTATACAATGCGTAAAGTAGAGGGTCGCTGGAAAATAATTGTGGGAACGATTCATGATGTAGAGTCTGTCTCTTAAGTAAAAATTAACTCAGTTGGAAAATAAAATAATATTTATAGGACTTACGTAAAGAAACCGGGTTTTTACGATAAATCGTTGCGCATGAACAATTAACATTGAGGAAAAAACCCGGTTTCTCGGTTCGCCTGCGTAAGTCCTGATTTAAAATAGTATTCAAGTTCAAATCCAAAAATGTAGATGAGGTTTTATGTCCTATTTAGAAAGGTACGACAGTATTCCGGCAGAAAATGTTAGCGACCGAGTTAATGTTATTAATCAAGGTGCTTTTACCGATTGGACCCAATTATTTAAAGAATTGAGAGAAAGTCGTCCCATTTTTATCACTCCTAAATTTGTCCTAGTTAGTTTATTTCCTGACGTACAGGAAGTTTTATCTCGCTCGGAATACTTCTCAGTGAGAACTTTTGCTAGTAAAATGGACCCGGTGTTTGGACCTTGTATGTTGGCGAGAGATAATTCAGAACATAACTGGCGAGAAAAGTCAATAATGAGAGCGGTTTTGCCCTTGGAAGATTTGCCAATGGTGAGAAAAATGGCTGGTGAAATTGCTAAATCTAGTTTAGATAAGTCAGCAGCAACAGGGAAAATGGAAGTTGTTCACGACTTAGCAAAATTTGTTCCCATCAGACTTTGCGGTGATTATTTTGGCTTTCCTGGTCCAGATTTGGAAACTATGTATCGTTGGGCAAAAACAACCCAAGACGATATGTTTAGAAACTTAAGTAACGATCCAAAAGTTCATGAGGCGTCTGTTGAGTCAAGTAATGAAATGCGTGCTTATCTGACTGAACTTCTCAAAGAGAAAAGAGCTAAGGAAACTCAAAGACCTACAAATTTTTTCAGTTATCTAGCTCAATTTTTCCAAGCAAAAACAGCCAATAATGACCAAAATATACCACCTGGGGACATTTTTACTCGGTTAGCTAGCACAAAATTTCCTGGCGATATTCCCTTCTCGGAAGACAGAATTATTGCCCACATGATGATTTTCTTGGTGGGTAGCATTGAAGGAACAGCTCAAGTTATCACCCAGGCTATAGAACAACTGCTCAAGCGTCCTGAAATTTTCCAAAAAGCTTTAGCAGCAGCTAAGAACAACGATGATGAAACATTTGATAAATATGTTCGGGAAGCTATCCGTTTTAATCCCTTTAGTCCTTTTCTCGTGCGTTTTTGTGAAGCAGATTATACTCTCGCAGCAGGAACTCCGAGGGAAACTCCTATCTCTGCTCAAAGTATCGTCTTAGCGGGTGTCGGTTCAGCGATGTTTGATCCAGCAGTGGTGACTAATCCTGATGAGTTTTTGATCGATCGTCCTAACTATAACTATATGCACTTTGGTTATGGTAGTCATACTTGTCTTGGAGAACATATTGCTGGAGTAGTAGTTCCGGAAGTGGTTAAACAAATTCTGTTGCGACCAGGATTGAGATTTTTGCCGGGGGATGAAGGGAAAGTTGAATATCAAGGTTATATACCATCCCGTTTTGTTGTTGCTTATGATGAGTAATATCATGTCCGGTTGAACAGTTATAAATAAACTACTCAGAATTCAAAATTCATAATTTAGAAGGGAAGAAAGAAGAAAAGAAGGAGAAAGTTTTTTGATCACGCTCTTATCCGGACATGATATAACATAGGGTTTGGAGACCAAACCCCTACTTTTTAGATTGGCTCTAAATTTATTTTGAGGTAAATAATTTAAAGTAGGTAGAAACGAAAAATTTTTTGAGAGGAATTGCGACAAAGGTTAAAGGATTAATTGTGATGATTAGAGCTGGAGAAAGTAATTGAGAAGGGAGCAGCAAAAACAACTGCTCTCTCAAATAATTGTTAGGGTTTGGAGACCAAACCCCTACTTTTTAGATTGGCTCTAAATTTATTTTGAG